>DATGGC010000155.1:0-12622 GCA_035308745.1 Candidatus Limnocylindrales bacterium
GCTTCCGGCTGGCGAAGCTCGAGGGCGATGCCGCGTTCGCCTATTCGCTCGGGGCCCGGGTGGACGGCTCGCAGCTCCTCGATACCATCGAGCGGACGTACTTCACGTTCCGCCGCCGGCTGCGCGACATCTCGCAGGCCACCGCCTGCGAGTGCAACGCCTGCACCCTGATGCCCCGCCTCGACCTCAAGTTCGTCGCCCACTGTGGCTCGATCATCCGCCACCGGATTGCCGGCCACGAGGAGCTCGTCGGCTCGGACGTGATCGTCGTCCACCGCTTGCTCAAGAACCATGTCGTCGAGGAGCTCGCCCTGCCGGCCTATGCCCTGTTCAGCGCCGGCTGTGTCGCGGCCATGAGCATCGACCCGGTCGCGCTGGGGATGCGCGAGCAGCGCGAGACGTACGACGACCTGGGCGAGGTGACGACCTGGGTCCACGACCTTGGCCGGGCCTGGGCGACGGAGCTTGACCAACGCCGGGTGCGGGTCAGCGAGCCGGACGCCGGCTATTCCTTCGAGTCAGTCCAACCGGCCCCGCGCGACGTGGTCTGGGCGTTCATGACCGATCCGACCCTCCGACCGCGCTGGCAGTTCGGGGTGACCGCCGTCGAAGAGCTCCCGACGGCTCCGCGGCGGGGTGTCGGCACGACCAACCACTGCATGCACGGGGCGGACGTCCTGGTCGAGGAGATCCTCGATTGGCGGCCGACCGACTACGTCACCCATCGATCGACGATGTCGAATGGCTTCCGGGCCACCTCGACCTTCGAGTTCGAGGACGATCCAGGCGGCACCCGGGTCCGGATCCGGTTCACCTGGGGCAAGAACCGGCGCGAGCGAGAGCTCCCCGAGCTGGCGTTCGTCCCGGGGTTGCTGGGCTCGATCGTCGAGCCGGGCCAGGCCAAGCTGCACGAGGTCCTGGTCGACGAGATGGCCGAGCGAGCCGCCCTTGCAGCCGCCGCCGGGCCGGAGCCGGAGCCGCCGGCCTCCGACGATCGCGAGCTGCGCGAGCCCGTCCGGCGCTAGCGGTCGGCCGGGGGCCGCCAGCAGTCAAGGGCCATTCGGCCCTTCTCCCGGAACGGCACCGCGGCGGCAACAGAAACATTTCCTATAGCCCGCCGGGCCATCTCACCCCAGGATCACCTGTACGCACAGCCGCCGGGCGCTGCTGCGCACACCTCCTGAGCGACCGGGTCGGGCGCCACGGGCAAGCATTGGAGCCCCGTTCCCCGTTCTCACGAGGCAGATAGCACGATGGATTGGATCTCCGCCCGCCGACGGGTCGCCCTGGCACTGAGTGCCAGCGCGCTCCTCGTCGCAACTGCCAGCGGCTCGGCCCTGGCATCGAACTCGGTGACCCTGGCGATCACGGGCAGTGGCCTGACGGCCAGTGTCGCGGACCTGGCCCTGCCCAGCGTGGCCTACCAGAACGCGGCCCACACGGTCAGCGGCTCCATGCTCCTGACCGCCGACGACAGCACCGGCTCCGGCGCCGGCTGGAACGTGACCATCCAGGCGTCCGCCTTCACCTGGGTTGGCACGGCCAACGGCGGGACCGACATCCCGGCGTCCGACTTTGCCCTGACCTCCGCCGCCGCTCCGGTGTTGATCGCCGGGCAGGTGATCGACGTGGCCTTGTCCACCGGCCCGCAGGTTCCGCCGACCTCGCCCCTGGGCACCCTCGATACACCCCGCAAGACGCTCGTCGCGACCGCCGCCTATGGGGCAGGCACGTACAGCCAGGCACTCGGCGTGACCCTGACGATCCCGGCCCAGAGCCGGGTTGGGACGTACACCGGCACCCTGACGACCACGATCACCTCGGCTCCATAGGGCATGTCCGTGAGGACGACGGCCGCCCGGCTGCCGGGCGGCCGTCTCGCGCTGCTTGCCCTGGCCGGCCTGGCCCTGAGCCTGGCCGGGCCTGCGGCCACCCTCGCCGACCAGGGAAAGGTGGACCTCGCGCTGCTCCCGCTGGGCCAGAGCGGCTCCTTCTTCGACCTGGCCATGGTGCCCGGCCAGGCTCGCTCGTTCAGCGTCGACATTGCTAACAATGGCGCGGCGCCAGTGGCAGCCCGGACCTACGCGGCCGACGTCTACACGATCATCAACGGCGGCTTCGGGGCCCGGTTGCGCGGCCAGGCCGGGTCCGGCATGACCGACTGGCTGACGTACCCGACCAGGGTGTGGACGCTCGCGGCCGGCCAGGTGGTTCGCCAGTCCTTCGACGTCCGGGTGCCGGTGGACGCCGCTCCGGGCGAATACATCACGAGCCTGGTCCTCGAGAACGACCAGCCGGTCGGCGTGCCCGGCGCGCTTGCTCTCAGCCAGTTCATTCGCCAGGCCGTGGCGGTCGTGGTCACGGTTCCCGGGCCCCGGACGCCGGTGCTTGCGGTCGGGGCGGCGACTGTCGCGACCGACGCCGGGCGGTCCGTCGTGTCGGTCGCCGTCGCCAATGCCGGCAACGTCCGGCTCAGCCCGGTCGTCGCGTTCGCCCTCCTCGACGCCTCGGGCCAGCCCATCAGCCAGAGCACCTTCCAGATGGGCACCTTCTACGCCCACACGAGCACGTCGATCGAAGTCCCGCTGACGACGCTCTTGCCCCCCGGCACCTACCTCGCCCGGGTGACCCTGAGCGACGCCGCTGAGGACATCAGCGTGGCCGGAGCGTCACCCGTGGTCGTGGCCGGCGGAGCGGCCCGTGCGTCGCCGGGCGGGGGCCAGGCCGTTGGCCAGCTGACCGGAACCGGGACCGGGACCGGGAGCCCGGCCCCATCACCAGCCTGGGTCGTCCTCCTGATCGCCGCGGCGATCTTGGCGCTGGCGCTGGGCACCCTGCTGGCAGTCGTCAGCCACCGTCCGCGACGTCGCGCAGGTCGCGGTATAGGATGACCAGCACGATCGGGACGAGCGGCGCCGTCACGATCAGGGCCGCCAGGGTCGCGACGACGCACAGCACGAACGCCCCGATCGAGCCGGACCCGAGGACGGTGCCCGCCAGGAGCGAGGAGCCAAGGGCCACAACCGTGAGGACGAGCCCGGTCGCGACCGACACGACGAGCAGGCTGAGCAGCACCGACATCCGGTGGCCGCGGCTCAGCTCGCTGCTCCGGGCAAGCGCCCGGCGGAAGCCGAGCCGCTCGACCACGGCGACCGGGACGGCCACCGCCCAGCGGGCGAGGGCATAGGTCAGCGCGACGGCCAGGACGATGATCAGGATGTCGATCCCGAACAGGGCCGCGGTCAGGCCGTCGCTCACCTGAACGTCGAGAGCGACCTGCGCCGGTGCCGGCGTCGGCGTCAGGACGATCCCTTCGAGCAGGCTGAATGCGATCCCACCGGCGGCCAGGGCCGCCAGGGGTGCCCAACAGGCCGATGACCGGCCGATGATCGTGCGCAGGCTCGGCCTGACCGGTTCGTCGTCGGCCGGGTCGGGCAGGAGGATGAGGGCCAGGGCCGCCGTCAAGAGCACCACGACGAGCGCGGTCGCGACTGGCGAGATCCCACGCATCAGGACCGACACCGGATCGTTCGGCATCAGTGCCGCGAGCGTCTGGCGGGTCGAGTCGGGATCGTCGGCGAAGAACCCGGCCTGACCCCAGCGCTGCTCGATCCCAAACATGAGCGCGACCGTTGCCGGCGCATAGGTCAGCCCCAGGACCCCCTGCACGCGCAGGGCCAGGTCCAGGACGAGGCCAGCGTGCGATCGATAGACCTGCCAGGTCTCGGACAGCCGGTCGGGAATGCTTCGCTGGGCGGCCGAGGTCGTCGCCGGGTGAGGCGAGAAGCCCCAGCCCGGAATGGAATCGCCGGAAGGCATCGCTCAGCCCACGCGTCGGACGGCGACGGTCCCCGCGATCTTGTCGTGCCAGCCCTGCTTGCGCGAATCGAAGGCAACCCAGATGAAGCCGATATAGACGATCCAGATCGAGACGACGTAGCCGAAGTAGCGGAGCAGGGCCCGCTTGAGGCTGATCCGCGCCCCGGTCCGTTCATCGCGAACCTGGACGCCCAGGAGCTGCTGGCCGGGCGTCGCTCCGCGCTTCGACCAGAACAGGGCGAAATACAGGACCTGGAGCACGAACAGGGCGATCCAGATCCCAATCGCTCCCTGGAACAGGTGGCCCATCGCGGTGTTCAGATTCGCTGCCGCCTGCGGGTTCTCGATCAGCTGGCCCGTCGTCGGATCGACCGTGAACAGGCCCTGTCCGCCCAGGGTGTTCAGGTCGGTGGCCGACAGCTGGGCCAGGATCAGGGGAACCGCGAGCAGCCAGGTGGGAATCGCCAGGATGATGCCGTCGACCAGGAAGGCCCAGAAGCGCCGCCAGAACCCGACGTACACGTATCCTGGCGCCGGACCGTTGCGGAGCACGGGCTCGGGCACGACCCAGCCGGACAATGTCGCCTGGGGCGGCGGCACGACCCAGCTCGACAGCCCCGGCTGGAGCGGCGGCCCTGGGGGCATCGCGGGTGGACCCCCGCCTGGCGCGTCGACCGGTGGAACGCCCGCCTCGTCTGTCACCGAACCCCCTCGTGTACCCGCCGGACACGGCGCTCGTCAGGGCGCCGGCTGGTGAGGATACACCGCGCGTTTTGGCCGATTGGACGCCCCAGGAGTCCTGCCCGGATCAAGTACCACGCCCGGCGCTAGAATCGGGACATGGCTCGCAAGGTGGTCGCCAGCACCTACATCACCCTCGACGGGTTCATCGACGAGCCCGGGCGCTGGTCGTTCCCGTTCTGGTCGGAGGAGGCCTCCCAGTTCAAGGCCCAGGAGCTCTTCGCCAGCGACGCGCTGCTGCTGGGTCGAATCACCTACGAAGGCTTCGCCGCCGCCTGGCCGACGATGGAGGGCACGGGTGCCTTCGGCGAGAAGATGAACGGGATGCCCAAGTACGTCGCCTCGCGCACGCTGACCAGCGCGAGCTGGAACGCCACGGTCATCGAAGGCGACGTGGCCGACGCCGTCCGCGCGCTCAAGGCGACGGACGGCGGCGACCTCCTGATCGGTGGCAGTGGCCAGCTCGTCGACTTCCTGACCTGGCACAACCTGATCGACGAATACCGCTTGATGGTCTACCCACTGGTCCTGGGGGATGGGACGAAGCGCCTGTTCACCACGGTCAGGAACCAGGCGTTCGAGCTCACCGCCAGCCTCGGCCTGCCCAACGGCGTCATGGTCCTGA
Organism: Candidatus Limnocylindrales bacterium; assembly: GCA_035308745.1. Classification (GTDB taxonomy): domain Bacteria; phylum Chloroflexota; class Limnocylindria; order Limnocylindrales; family CSP1-4; genus Palsa-1033. The sequence goes on from DATGGC010000155.1 coordinate 5,186, forward strand.
CCTACCGCCGGGCGGCCTGATCCGGACCTACCAGCTCAGCGACCCGGAGATCGACGAGGCCGTCGTGGTCGCCTCGAGGCCGAATCCGACCCCTTCGCCCTGGATCACCGTGGCCACCATGACGATCTCGCGATATGCATGGCCGTTGACGATCTGACCCGAGCCGCCGGCCGTGTACAGGTTGAATTTCGCCGGGTACGTGTCGCTCGCGGCCGAGTTGCAGGCGGCCGGAGCGATCGGCCAGACCAGGCCGCCACAGAGCACGTTCACATCGGTCATCGTGTAGCTGCCGATGACGTGACCCGCGGTTGCGTCCTGGAGCTCGAAGATGATCTCGTGGGTGAACATGATCCCGTCGAGGGCCCCGAAGCCGCCCGAGAGGCTGCGCACGAAGTTGCCGTTGACCGACCAATTGATTCGCCCATTCGTCGCGCCGGTGTAGCGGACCGTTGAGCTGCTGATCGTGCCCTGCCGGATCGCAACGACCGCGAGGTACGGCGCCAGGACCTGACGATGCTGCCCGTTGCGGTGGCCCGGAGGTAGTTCGGGGCCCCTGAGGTGTAGCTCAGCGAACCAGACCCGTAGGACGAACCCGAGACCGCGTAGGACGACGAGAAGCTGACCGATCCGGATGCCGCCGATGCGCTGCCCGCGGGCAGGACGAGCCCGGCAACCAGCGCCAGGACGCTGGCGCCGAGGCGGATGCAGTTCAGCCGGGTGTTTGGCGCTGTGGCTCGAGCCATCGAAGAACCCCTCGCTCCTGCGATTTGGCGCCAGCACAGATCCGGCCGCGGCGCTGGCGCGTGAGCTCCGGCCTGACCGGCATCCCGCGGACCGAATCGGAGCCTACGAAGGGCCGCTTATCTGGGGCTTATCCGCCGGAGCGGTCTAGCGGGCGGCGAGCGCAGCCGCGATCTCGCGGGCCCCCTTCAGGTGGATCTTCGGGATGTCGAACGTCCAGCTGGACTGGTCGGTAAAGGTGACCGTCAGGACGGAGGCGAGGCGGCCTTCGGCGACGACCGCTCCGGCTGCCTCGCTGCGTGGCGCGCTGGCAACGACCTCGTCGGTCGCCTTGGGCTTGAGCAGGCCACGTTTGGCCCGGAACAGGATCAGCGCATCCGCGCTGACGCCCAGGTAGGCGATCGAGCCGGGTGCCATCGGCGAGGAGCCGGCCATCTGGCCCTCGGCCCCGGCCGCAACGGCCAGCCCAAGCGGACGGCTGGCTGCCCCGAAGGCATTGGCAGTACCCCGCGCGATGATCGAGTTGATCGTTCCGCGCGGCTCGACGAACGTGCCGGCCAACGTCCCGTTCTCGCTCATGAGAGACCTCCGATCGTGCGCCGGGCCATTGCTCAACCGGTGAATGCTGCCTATTGTCCCATCGGTGAGCGACTACACCTTCCAGATCCCGGATGCCGCCGGGACGGCGGTGGAGATCAGGACGAGCATCTGGAAGGTCCCCCAGATCTTCCAGGACCACCAGCTCCTCCCCCGGCAGCGACGCGGCGGTCCGTTCGTGCTTGCCCTGGCCGACGGCAGCCAACGGATCCTGCGGGTGCGCGGAACCCTGAACATGAGCATCGAGGTCGACGGCCGGACGTACCCCCTGGAGCGCCGGCTCACGACGATCGAGTATGTCTTTGTCGCCTTGCCGGCCATCCTCGCGATTCCCGGGTTCACGGGCGGGGCCCTCGGGTTCGTGATCGGGATCGCCGGCATCCTGAACAACGTCCGGCTCGCCCGGCGCGACGCGCCGACCTTGATCCGGGTCGCGACGCTGATCGGCGCGACCGCGGTGTACGTCGTGCTTTACGTCGTGATCGCGGTGGCCTTCATCACGGTCATCAACGGCTGACGATGGTCGATGAGCTGCTGGCGGGGCACGCGCGCTTTCGACGGAACCTCGCGATCCGGGAACGGGAGCACCTGGCCCGGCTCGCGCTCGAGGGCCAGCGGCCGATCGCGCTGTTCATCGGCTGCTCGGATTCCCGGGTGATTCCCGAGCTGCTCACCGACGCGAGCCCGGGCCAGCTGTTCGTCGTCCGGAACATCGCCAATCGCGTGCCCGCCCCTGGCGAAGGCGATCGCAGCGTGGGCGCGGCGATCGAGTTCGCGGTCGGCGTCCTGGGCGTCGCGGACATCATCGTCTGCGGCCATGACGGGTGCGGCGGCGTCCGGGCCGCGCTCGCTGGCGCGGGTGAACCGGATCGGGATTCGGACCTCGGCTCGTGGTTGGCCGGCCTGCGTCCAGCCGTCGATCGAGCCCGGGCGTCCAGCCCGGATCGCGCCGGGCAATGGGTCCGAGCGGTCGAGGAGAACGTGCTGGCCGGCCTGGATCTCCTCGCCGAAACCTGGCTCCCGCGCCTCGCCGCCCCGGGGACCGTGCGCCTCCACGGCTGGGTCTACGACCTGGCCGACGCCGCGCTCCGGGTCCACGACGGCGCGACGGGGCGCTTCATCGCCGCCGCCGGGCCCAGGCTGACCAGCGAACCCGGCGAATCCCGCGAACCTACGGGTTGATCACGCCACAGACCAGGTCACCGCTGACCTGGAGGGTGTTGGCCGTGCCGCTCTCCGTCGCGCTGCCGGACACGTGGGCGCCGGTCGGCGAGATCGTGGCGCTGGTCGGGTCGGTATTCGTGTAGAAGTGCTGGAGGGTGGTCACCGTCGGCGCGAGAAAGGCCGTGAACCCGGTGGCCGTCCCCTGGAAGACGATGACGACCGGCCTGGAGCCCACGTTGAGGATGCCCACTGCGTGGACCGTGGCCGGCTTCGCGTTCGGGTTGCAGTCGACCCGGATCGGATCGATCGGCCCGCTCACCGCCAGCTCGGCCGCGTTGCCGGTGAGCATGAGGGTCGATGTCCCCGGGGTCTGATTGCCGCAGTCCACGCTGCCCTTGATCGACCTGACCGCCGGGACCTTGCCGGGCGCCGAGCCCGTGGTGACTTCCTGGAGGGGGCTGTCGATCTGGGCGCCCCTGGCGGCGTCGAAGTTCGTGACGCCGGCCCCGGTGAACTCACGGGCGGCAAACGTCGCGCCCGAGCCGGAGTCCAGGGTCACCGCAATCGACCCTGACGAGAGCGAGATCGTGGTGGCCACGCCGGTCCGATTGGTGGAGCCGAAGATGGTGATGATCGAGCCACCCAGGGACGGCAGCTGACAGCTGATCTGGGCGCCCTTGGCCACCTCGGTCGCACCTCCGGTGAAGGTGATCGTCGCGCTCGCCGGCGGCAGGCTGACCGAGGGAGTCGGGGCCACCGACGGGCTCGGGGAGCTGCCGAGCGGCGGGCTGCTTGGCGCGGGCACCGAGGGCAGCGGGGTGGACGCTGCGCTGGGTGCGGCCGTCGGCGCCGAACCGCAGGCAGCGACCAGGACCAGGAGCAGCCCCAGGGCCCACGGTCGGAGGCGCTTCAGGGGTTCCATGCCGGCAGGGTAACTGAGCGGGCCTTGACATGTCGCTTAGTGAGTACTAAGTTACCTGTCATGACGACACCCGCCTCGACGACCTCGCGGCCCGCCCGATCACCGGGCGCAGCTCGGGGCGTCCGGATGACCGCCGATGAGCGGCGCGACGCGATCGTCGCCGCCGCCACCGAAGAATTCGCCACCGGGGGCCTCGTCGGGGCGTCGACCGAGGCGATCGCCCGCCGGGTCGGGGTCTCGCAGCCCTACGTCTTCCAGCTCTTCGGCACCAAGAAAGACCTGTTCCTGGCGGTGGTCGCCAGCTGCTTCTCGCGGATCATCCTGGTCTTCGAAGGTGCCGCCGCGCGCTGGACACCGGACAGCGCCGAGTGCGATACCCGGCTGGGGGCGATGGGCCTCGCCTACAAGCGCCTGCTGGCCGACCGGACGCTGCTGATGATGCAGCTCCAGTCGTACGCGGCGTGCTCGGATCCCGACGTTCGGGCCGCCGTCCGGAGTGGCTGGGCCAACCTGTACCGGCGGGTCGTCGCCGTGTCCGGGGCGTCGAAGGACGAGATCCACGAGTTCTTTGCCGAGGGGATGCTCCTCAATCTCGGCGCGGCAGTCGGCCTGCCCGGCACGGCCAGCGACTGGACCCTCGAGCTGTTCGAGGAGGGCGCCTGAGATCGACCGCCGCCCCGACCCCTTTTTTCGACTGAGTACTTAGTAACTACTAACAAACAAGGAGAGCGCTCGACATGCCCCGTCCCCACCGCGTGATCTGGACCTTTGCGATCAGCTCGATCGCCCTGTTCATGGCCGCGCTCGACAACCTCGTCGTGACCACCGCCCTGCCGGTCATCCGGGCGAGCTTCCAGGCCAATCTGTCCGAGCTCGAATGGATTGTCAACGCGTACACCCTGACCTTCGCCGTGCTGCTCCTCACCGGCGCGGCGCTGGGCGACCGGTTCGGCCGGAAGCGGCTGTTCATCATCGGACTGGCCATCTTCACCGGCGGCTCGGTGATCGCGGCGCTCTCGACGAACGTCACGGTGCTGATCGTCGCCCGGGCGATCGAAGGCCTCGGCGGCGCGATCGTGACCCCGCTCAGCCTGACCATCCTGTCGGCGGCCGTGCCTCGCGAGCGGCGCGCCGTGGCGCTCGGCGCGTGGGGCGGAATCGCCGGCCTGGCGATCGCGATCGGGCCGGTCATCGGCGGCGCGATCGCCCAGGGTCTCGCCTGGCAGTGGATCTTCTGGATCAACGTCCCGATCGGCCTGGTCGTGATCCCGATGGCGGCCCTGCGGCTGACCGAGACCCGTGGCCCGTCGACGCGCCTGGACCTGCCTGGCCTGGCCCTGGCCAGCGGCGGCCTGTTAGCCGTGGTCTGGGGGCTCGTGCGGGCCAACGAGCTGGGCTGGACCAGCGCGACCATTCTCGGGTCATTCGCGGTCGGGGTCGTCCTGCTCGTCGGCTTCATCGCCTGGGAAGCGCGCAGCGCCGAACCGATGCTGCCGCTCCGGCTCTTCCGCTCACGGACGTTCGCCGCGGCCAACATCGTGTCGCTGCTGATGTCGTTCGGGATGTTCGGCTCGATCTTCCTGCTCGCCCAGTTCTTCCAGATCGTGCAGCACTACAGCCCGCTGGGCGCGGGCCTGCGGACGCTGCCCTGGACCCTGATGCCGATCTTCGTGGCCCCCCTGGCCGGCCTGATCTCGGGCCGAACCGGCACCCGGCCGTTGCTTGTCCTGGGGATGAGCCTGATGGCGATCGCCCTGCTCTGGATGTCGCTGGTGACGTCACCGACGGTCGACTACATCGCCCTCGTGCCGTCGTTCATCGTCGCCGGCACGGGCATGGGCCTGTTCTTCGCCCCGATCGCCAACGTCGTCCTGTCGGCCGTCCGGCCCGAGGAAGAGGGCAAGGCGTCCGGCGCGAACAACGCGATCCGGGAGCTGGGCGGCGTGTTCGGGGTCGCGGTCCTGGCCTCGGTCTTCGCCACGTACGGCTCGTACGCGACGGGCCAGACCTTCGTCGACGGGCTGATCCCGGCGATGCGGGTCGGGGCCGTGGTCGTGGCATTCGGCGCTATCGCGGCGCTGGCGCTCGGTGGACGGGTCCGAACCGTGACCGCGGACGCCGAGGCTAGCGGCGAGCCTGACGCGGCCGTCGGCGAGCTGGGCGGGGCCGCCGCCTGATCGCCTGACTCAGGTGGCGGCGGTCGGGACCCGCTCGATCGTGCGCAGCGTGCGACCGATCGCCGCCACGAGCTCGTCGATGTCCGCCTCGGTCGCGATCAGGGGGATCGCGCCCATCCCGCGGGGAGCGATGTAGAAGCCTTCCAGGAGGAGCCCCAGGAAAAGCTCGGGCACGCTGGCGACGCCGGTTGCCACGGCCGAGACCCCGTCCCCGGACCAGACCTGGAACAGCGATCCGACCACGTTGATCCGGGCCGACAGGCCCTCTGTTTGGATCACGCCGGCAACGCCGGCCCGGAGCCGGTCGCCGAGCCGGTCGAGGCGCTCGAAGGCAGCCGGCGGCAGCTCGGCCAGGGTCGCCAGGCCCGCCGCGGCGCCGACCGGATTGCCGTTGAACGTGCCGCCGTGGCTGATCGAGCCAGGCCGCCGCGAGTCGAACACGTCCATGACGTCGGCCCGGCCCCCAAACGCGGCGAGGGCGTAGCCGCCACCGATGATCTTGCCCAGGGTCATGAGATCCGGCCGGACACCGGCCCGGCCCTGGGCACCGTGCGGCCCGACCCGGAAGGCGATGATCTCGTCGAAGAGCAGCAGGGCGCCGTGGCGATCCGCGAAGGATCGAAGGAACGCGAGGAAGCCCGGGCTCGGCGCCCGGACCCCGCCGGCGCCCTGGATCGGCTCAATGATGATTGCCGCCAGCTCGGACTCCCGGCCGCGCAGGCCGGCCTCGACGCCGTCGGGATCATCCCAGGGCAGGGTGACGATCAGCCCCGACAGTGCCTCGGGAACGCCGGTCGTGCCCGCCATGACCTGGTCGTGGGTGCCGTGGTAGGCGCCGTCGAAACGGGCCACGAGCGAGCGGCCGGTGAAGGCGCGAGCCGCCCGGATCGCGAACATCGTGGCCTCGGTCCCGGAGTTGGTGAAGCGCACCCGCTCGAGCGCCGGCAGCCGGCGGCGGAGCTCCTCGGCCAGCTGAACCTCGGTCTCGGTCGGCGCCGCGAAGGCCGAGCCGCGGCGCACCTGGGCGTCCACCGCGGCGACCACGGCCGGGTGGGCATGGCCCAGGATCAGCGAGGTGTAGTTGCCCAGGAAGTCGCGGTACACGTTGCCGTCGACATCGTGAATCCGGAGGCCCTCGCCGTAGGCGACGTACGGCGGATAGGGCGGGCTGTAGATCGTGGTCCGGGTGGATCCACCGGGGATCGAGCGGGCCGCTCGCTCGAACAGCGCCCGCGAGCGCGGCGTGCGCGCGATGTACTCGTCGATCAAGGCCACGCTTGCTACGGTACGTTCGGCTCGCTCGCCCCGTCAACGAAACGAGAGGACGTGATCAGGTGACGATCAACATCCGGCCCATCGAAGCCCGAGACGAAGCACGCTGGCGCGTGCTCTGGGACGCCTACACCCGGTTCTACGAGCGCGAGCCTTCTGAGCCACTCACGGTGTCGACCTGGGCCCGGATCTTCGACCCGAGCGTGCCCGTCCACGCGATCGTCGCTGAGGACGCTGCCGGCGGCGTGGTCGGGATCGCCAACTATCTGATCCACGAGAGCACCTCCGCCCTGCGACCGGTCTGCTACCTCCAGGACCTGTTCGTCGACCCGGCCGCACGAGGCGGTGGCGTGGGCGCGCTGCTCATCGACTGGCTGATCGCCGAGATGGCGGTCCAGGGCTGGTCGCGGCTGTACTGGCACACAAAAGAGGACAACTACCGCGCCCGGGCCCTGTACGACAAGTACAACCGCCAGAGCGGCTTCCTGCGCTACGTCGTGGAGGGCGGCAGCAGGGACTGAGGTCTGGCGCCAACGATCAGCCGCCGCCCAAGGCGAGGGTGCC
>DATGGC010000156.1:0-13731 GCA_035308745.1 Candidatus Limnocylindrales bacterium
GCACGAGACCAATGAGCCACGCGATCCGTCGTCAGGAGCCGGGCAGCGATATCCCGGCCGAATTCACGCCGGCGCCGGCCGGGCGGGATTTCGAGCAGATCGAGGCCATGATCCCGATGCGGGACGGCGTGCACCTGTACACGGCCGTCTACAGCCCGAAGACCGCCGGGCCTGGGGCACCCATCCTGCTCATGCGAACGCCGTATGGGGTGCACAGCGAGCCGCACGGTCCGTATCCGACGCCTCGGCTCGGCGCGAGCTTCGCCGCCTGGCTGGAGGAGGTGGTGGGGGCGGGCTACATCCTGGCCTTTCAGGACGTCCGCGGGAAGTTCAAGAGTGAGGGCGACTACGTCATGTATCGCGCTCCGGACGAAGGCCTCGTGGACCACGTCACCGACACATGGGACAGCGTCGAGTGGCTCATCCGGAACGTACCCGGAACCAACGGACGGGTTGGGATCCTGGGGGTCTCCTATCCGGGCTACCTGTCCTGGATTCCCCTGCTCAACCCACACCCGGCCGTGCACGCGGTCGTCCCGATCAATGCCGTCGTGGATGCCTGGAAGGGCGATGACTTCTACCACAACGGCGCGTTCCGGCTGCTCGAGCTCGAGTACTACTACCGCCAGACGACGAGCAAGGACAACGCCTATCGAGCGCCCTACGGCCACTACGACGTCTTTGCCTTCTACCTTGAGGCTGGCAACGCCGGCGGGGCAATGCGCCGGCTCATGGGCGACGCGCCGCTGCCGGTGTGGGACCGCCTGGCGACGCACGCGACCTACGACGCGACCTGGCAGCAGCGCGCCCTGGACCTGGCCCTGGCCCGCCTCGATCGCCTGCCGGTGCCGACCCTCAACGTCCATGCCTGGTTCGACGCCGAGGACAACTACGGCGCCGTGGCTGCCCACCGGGCCCTGGCCGGCAAGCCCGGGGCCGACTACCACTTCGTCGCCGGTCCATGGAAACACGGTCAATGCCTGGGCGATGGCTCGGGCGCGGGCAAGATCCATTGGGATGCCGACACCAGCCTGTGGTTCCGGCGGAACGTCCTGCTGCCCTTCCTGGACAAGCACCTTCGAGCGATCGAGCCGGCCGCGCCGCTGCCGCCGATCGCCGTCTTCGAGACCGGGGCGAACCAGTGGCGGACGCCATCCGCCTGGCCGCCCGAGGAGGGCCACCGGTTGGCCTTGAACCTCGACGCGCACGGCCGCCTCTCGATCGGTACGGCGGTCCGTGCCGGGACCGACCGCTACGTCAGCGATCCGCTCAAACCGGTTCCGTTCCGGGTGCGGCCGATCGTGTCGCGTCATCGAGACTATTCGTCCTGGGGGGAGTGGCTGCTCGACGATCAGCGCCCGGTTGCCGATCGCCCTGACGTCCTGGTGTACACGTCAGACGAGCTCGACGCGCCGTTGACGATCGCCGGTGGCGTCACGGCCATCCTGCACGCGAGCACCACCGGCACGGACGCCGACTGGATCGTCAAGCTGATCGATCTCTATCCCGACGAGTACCCCCGCCAACCGGAGCTTGGTGGGAACCAGCTGATGATCTCCTCGGAGGTCTTTCGAGGAAGGTTCCGTCAGTCGTTCGAGGAGGCGGCTCCGATCGAACCGGGAGCCGTCCTGGAGTACACGATCCGGATGCCCCACGCGTACCACACGTTCCTGTCCGGCCATCGGCTGATGGTCCAGATCCACTCCACGTGGTTCCCCCTGTACGACCGGAATCCGCAGACCTTCGTGGAGGCCATCCACGAGGCCCCGCCCGACGCGTACCAGGCGGCGACGCAGGTGATCCACCGCGGTGGACGGCGATCCAGCCGGATCGAAGTCAGAGCCCTGGCCTAGGCCGTCTCCGGTATCGGGAATCGAAACGGGCGCCGTTGCCGGCGCCCGTTGTGCGGTCGAATCGAATCGTGTTGAGCCTCAGACGCTATGTCCGACGTTGCTGAGGATCTTGGACACCTGCCCACCGAGGAAGATCAGCGCGATGATCGCAACAATCGCGATCAGCGCGAGGATAAGTGCGTATTCAGCGAGGCCCTGTCCGGCCGTTACGGTGATGAGCTTCTTGAAGCGCAGGATGATGGTCACGGTCTCAGATGAAATGTTCGAGAACCAGGCATGGATTCGAGTCAAATCGGTCACCTCCTTTCGTTCAGATTCCTACACGTAGTGTATGAGCCGGGTAAGGCTAGCCGCCGAACGTTTCGGTGGTCAACAGTACCCATGGGGCAGCGGGTCCCATCCGCGCGGTCAGGATTCAATCAGGATCAGTCATGACCCACGCCGGCTTGTGTGCAACCTGTCGCCATCTCCGCTGGATCGCGAACGACCGCGGATCGACCTTCGTCCTGTGCCGGCGCTCACGGACGGATCCGGCCTTCCCGCGATATCCTCGGCTGCCGGTCGTCACCTGCACGGGCTATGCGCCCGGATCGTCGCCGGCTGCGGCACCTTCATCTGAATCTGAGCCCTCCTCCGAACCGGATCGATCTGACGGAGACCTGTCATGACTGAGCGAATCATCATCGGTGGCGACGAGGCCATCGTCGATGGCGATGCGGCGACCCACCTCGAAGCCCTGGGCTACGGCACGGTCGTCCTCGAGCCGGTGGTCACCCACGCCGAGGGTCTGCCCCTCGAGCTCGTCGGCCAGCACCTGCGCCTCTCGGGCACGGTCAATATCGGCTTCCACAACCGGCTGACCGACTTCATGAACAACAACGACGGCCTGGTCCACCTGCGCGACGTGACCGTCCTGCGCCGCAACGGGGACTCGACCAAGGTCACCTCGCCCAGCATCTGGGTCAACCCCGACGAAGTCACCCTGATCGCCGAGACGTCCGACGTCGAAGCGCGCATTCCGGCCGGGCCGGAGTATCACCAGAAGCGGGAGTTCTACCTGATCGTGGTGACCCCCGGGCACACCCTGACCGGCGCGGTCCACCTGAACGAGGAGGCGGTCCTCTCCGCATTCATCGAATCGCGCGATCCGATGTGGATCCCGATGACCGACGTCCGGACCCGGTCGCTGGCCGACCGGCGGGTGATCTCGCGCTACGGCTTCACCCTGATCAATCGCCGCCACATCGTCGCAGCGACCGAATTGGCGTCCGGATTGGTTCGGGGCAGGGGAGTCTTGTAGGTTCGCGATGGTGCATGCTGGCAACAGTCGGTACGCTGCACGCTACGATTCGGACTAGTACTGGAGTACGCTCCGCGTCCAGGCTCCGGGCGGCCAGTCGCTGGCCGGTACCACAGACTCGAGCCGCCTGGCCGGTGACTCGAGCGGGTTGTTGAGAGAAGCGACATGCCAAGCATGCGGGGATTCCTGCGGTCGAAACCGAAGACCGATGACGGCGAGGGGGAGCTCGCCGAATCGCAGCTGGTCGCCCGGCTGGCCGGCCTGTTCGGCGAGATGGCCGTCGATACGGCCGAATCGGACGAACAGCTCGGCGACGAGGCCGCGACCAACGGCACGACGAATGGCGCGACGAACGGCGCCCTGAGCCCGCACGCCCCGGCCGATCGCGGCCACGCCCAGAACGGCAAGCGGCCCGGTCCCGGACGGCCCTACCTGGGCCGCCCGCCGATCATCGTCATCGGTGAAGCCCCGATCATCGTGACCGCCACGGAACCGGATCCGGCCGGCGAACCGGCCGAGCTCGCCGGCGTCGAGGCCAGTGCGGGTGACCGGATCGTCGAGCCAGTCGGGGTCATGGCCCAGGCCGGCGACGACATCGGCGAGGACTCCTGGCAGTTGCCCGCCCGGCCCGAACCGGTGGCGCCGGCCAAGCCCGCCCGGAAGCGCCCCAGCCGGGCGCGCCGCGTGCCGGCCCAGCCGGACGTCGACGAGGCGGTGCCGGTCACGGGCCCGGACCCGGTGGTCGCCCTGGCGGCCGGGCCCGAGGCCGCACCGCCGCCCGTCGGCGAGCTGGCGACCGTCCCGGTCGCGGTCGACGAAATCGTCGCCCCGGTCGAGGTCGAACCAGGCCCATCGGCCGAGCTCGAGATCGCGCCCGAGGCCACAGCCGAGCTGGTCCCTGGTCCGACCCAGGGCCCGGAGATTGCGCCGGTGAGCGCACCGCCGGCGCGGCGCTCGCACGAGAAGCGACCGGTGGTCGCGGCCGTCGTCAAGGCCAAGCCGGTCGTCGTGTCCGCCGTCCACTGCCCGTACTGCGGCGTCCTCCTCGATCCGCCGCCGGCGGCCAGCCGGAAGTGCGAGGAGTGCCAGCAGCGGATCATCGTCAAGCGGATCGACGGGCGAGCGGTCTACCTCGCGGGAGCCGCGCTGCCGGTCTTCACCGCCGAACGGCGCCGGATCGCCAACTCGGCGCGCCTGACCCGCGACCGCAGCCGCTGGCTGGACCTGGCCAGTGCCGCCGGCGCACCGTCACGGGCCGTCGCCCAGCTGCGCATCGCGCGGGCCACGGATGCCAATGTTGGCGCCGCCCGCGAGCTCTACCTGGCCGCGGTCGAGCGCGCCGTCCGGATGGCGAAGCGGGACAAGGAATGGGAGGCCGCCGCTCGCCTGCGGCGCGACGAGGCGACCGCCATCCACCGTGCCGAAGGCTCGACCCGGCCACCGTCGGCCGAGGTGGTCGGTCTGTATCGCGACGGGGTTGCCGCCGAGCTGCGCGGAATCGCCGAGATCAGCCGCGACGCCCAGCTCGTGGCCGCCACCTGCTGCGAGGCGTGCCGGGCCGATGACGAGGTCGTGACCAGGATCGCGACCGAGCTTCGCCAGCCCCGCCTACCCCACGCGGGCTGCCCGCGAGGCCTGTGCCGCTGCCATTGGGACCTCGCCGCGCGCGATCGGACCACGCTGCTGCGCTACCTCCGCCGGCGCTCCCCGAGCGCGTCTCGCGCGCCCTCGACCGAGACGCCGCCGGCCCGCTGACCGGCGTCCGCCGAGGAGATCGAGATCGGGTTCCTGCGCCGGATCCTGGGCAGGGACGGCGCACGCAGCGACCGCCAGGCGCGGCTCGAGCCTGACTGGCCGCCTCCGGCGCCCGAGCCGCCACAGCCGCCGGCGGCCGCAGCGGTCGTGTCCGTGGCCTGCCCCTACTGCGGCGTCATCCTGGATCCACCGCCGACGAGCAGCCGGCTCTGCCCGCGCTGTCGGCGCCGGATTGTCGTCCGCCATGCCGACGGCCGGGCGATCTACCTGACCGAGGCCGCGGTCGAAGTCTTCGAGGCCGAGCGGCAGCGCGAGATCGACGAGCAGACATGGGCGCGCGAGCGCCGCCGCTGGCTCCAGCTGGCCAGCCTCGTCGCCGTGCCCGCCGACCGCCGCCAGCGGGTGGCCACGGCCACCCTCAGCGCCGCCACGGTCCAGGCTGCCCGGACGCTCTACCTGGCGGCCGCCGAGCGGGCGGTCCGCGAGGCCCGGCAGGAGAAGCGCTGGGAGGACGTCGCCCGGATTCGCGGGCGGCAGGCGGCAGCGCTCTTCGAGGAAGCCGGCCATCGGCCACCGGTGCCCGACGAGATCCTGGAGCTGTATCGCGAGGGGATCAACGCAACGCTGCGCGGCCTGGCCGTCCACGCCCGGGACGTCGAGCTCGTGGGCGCCTCGTGCTGTGCGGCCTGCCGCGCCGACAACGAGCGGATCTTCAAGATCGCCGACGAGCTGCGCAGCCCGCGCCTGCCACACCCCGCCTGCCCCCGCGGGCTGTGTGCCTGCGACTGGTGGCCGACGGTCCGCGAGGCCCCCAGGAAAGGCCGCCGGCGGCGGCCGGCGAGCAGGCCCGCCGAGCCGGATCCGGGCCCCGGTTGACGTCCCGGAGCGGCTCCGTCTAGACTGCCCGCCACATCAGGAATAGCGGGCGATGATCGGGATGAGTACCCGTCGCGAGCCGGCACAGAGACCCGGTGGCTGGTGGAAACCGGGACGGCAGCGGCGGTGAATGGACCCGGGAGCCACGGTCTCAGAGTGCGGCAGATTGCCGAATGCGGGTGGTACCGCGGAAGGTTCGACCTTTCGTCCCTGGACGAGAGGTCGTATTGATTCCCGGGCTGGTCGCCCGGGTCCGCCCGGAGGAGCCAACCGCAGCCATGAGCATCACCGATCCGCTCAGCCTGACCGAGGCCAAGCGCCTCGCGGGCAGCGCCGATACGGTGCTCCTGCGGGCAACGCGGGACGCCGACCTGGAGACGCCCATCGGCGCCTTCCTGCGCCTCGACGACGGCGGGCCGGCCTATCTCCTCGAGTCGGTCGAAGGCGGCGAGCGGCTCGGCCGCTACAGCTTCCTGGGCGTCGGCCCGCGGCGGCTGCTCGAGGTGCGCGGGAGCCAGGCGACAGTCCAGCGCCGGCCCCTGAGCGTCGACCGCTTCGACGCCGGCCTGCCGATCGAGACCCTCGACTCGGTCGATCCGCTGAGCACCCTGCGGGCCTTCCTGCCCCGCCGGCGGGTGCTGCCCGTCGAGGGCATGCCCCGCTTCACGGGCGGCGCGGTCGGCGCCCTGGCCTACGACGCGGTCAGCGCCTTCGAGCCGAGCGTGCCCCAGCCGACGGCCGACCCTGTCGGCGTGCCGACGGCGGCGTTCATCGAATCCGACCTGGTCATCGTCTTCGACCACCTGACCCACACGATCAGCGCGATCGCCTCGCTCCACACCGAGGTCCCTGACCTCGACGGCCGCTACCGGATCGCCGAGCGGGCGATCTTCGAGGCCCTCGACCGGACGTCGCGCCCGTCGTCGGCCGAGCTCGCCGGGCAGGGCGGGCCGGCTGGCCGGATGACCGGCGGCGGTGAGCCCGAGCCGCCGGCCGCCGGTCACGAGGCGAGCGCGACCAGCCTCGGCCGCGATCAGTACATCCACGCCGTCGAGGTGGCCAAGCAGGCGATCGCGGAGGGCGAGGCGATCCAGGTCGTGCTCGCCCGTCGGCAGTCGTTCGAGCTGCCCCTGGCCGCCGACGGCCGGCAGGTCAGCGGGATCGGCCTGTACCGGGCCCTGCGCCGGGTCAACCCCAGCCCCTACCTGTTCTTCGTCCGGACGCCGTCGTTCGAGGTGGTCGGCGCCAGCCCGGAGCTCCTGCTCCAGGTCGAGGGCGACCGGCTGACGACCCACCCGATCGCGGGCACCCGGCCGCGGGGAGCGACGCCGGCCGAGGACGACCTGCGCAGCGAGGAGCTCCAGCGCGATCCCAAGGAAAAGGCCGAGCACGTGATGCTGGTCGACCTCGGCCGCAACGACCTCGGCCGGGTGGCCCGAGCGGGCACGGTCCGGGTCACCAAGTACATGGAGGTCGAGCGCTACAGCCACGTCCTGCACCTGGTCAGCCATGTCGAGGGCAGGCTGAAGCCCGAGCTCGACGCCCTCGACGCGCTGCGCTCGGTCTTCCCGGCCGGCACCCTGTCGGGCGCGCCCAAGGTCCGCGCGATGCAGCTGATCGCGGCCGCCGAGAACGAGCGTCGCGGGCTGTACGGCGGGGCGGCCGGCTACCTCGGCTATGACGGCAACCTCGACACCGCGATCACGATCCGGAGCGCAGTCCTGCGCAACGGCGTCGCCCACGTCCACACCGGAGCGGGCATCGTCGCCGGCTCGGTGCCCGAGCGCGAGTTCGAGGAGACCGAGCACAAGGCGGCGGCCCTCCGGCGGGCGATCGACCTGGCGGCCGGCCAGGCGGCCGGCCAGCCCGCCCCGGGTCAGCCAGTCCCCGTCCAGCCGGGCCCGGCCGGCAGCGGAGAGCCGCGGTGATCCTGGTCATCGACAACTACGACTCGTTCACCTTCAACCTCGTGCAGGCCCTCGAGGCAGGCGGTGCCCAGGTCCGTGTCGTGCGCAACGACGCGATCGATCGGGCCGGGGTCGAGGCGCTCGCCGCCGATCCGGCCAGCGAGCTGCGCGGGATCGTCATCTCGCCCGGCCCGGGCGACCCGTCCGCCGCGGGTGTCTCGGTCGACGCGATCAAGGTCGCGGCGGCGCACGCGATCCCGCTCCTCGGCGTCTGCCTCGGGATGCAGTCGATGGCAGTGGCCTACGGCGGCACGATCGTGCGTGCCCCGACCCTCGTCCACGGCGAGGCGTCCGAGGTCAGCCACGACGGTGCCGGCCTGCTGGCCGGTCTGACCCCCTCGTTCATGGCCGCGCGCTACCACTCGCTGGCCGTCGACCCGGCGACGATCCCGGCCGAGCTCCAGGTCACGGCCATGTGCGAGGAGGACGGCGTGGTGATGGGCCTCCGCCACGCGACGCTGCCCCTCGAAGGTGTCCAGTTCCATCCCGAATCGGTGCTCACCCCGGAGGGTCCCCACCTGCTGGCCAACTTCCTGCGCCTGGCCGGCGAGGGCGAGGCGGGCCGGCTCGATGCCGTCAGCGGCAGCTTTGCCACGGGCGGCATGGCCGAGGCCGGGCCCGAACCGGCAGCCGCGGCGCCCGGGTCGACCGGAGCCGGCCGATGAGCGACGTCGTCCGGGCGGCGCTTGCGGCCGTCGTCGACGGGCGGACCCTGACGATGGACGAGGCCCATGCCGCGATGGGCTCGGTGATGGACGGCGAGGCGACCCAGGCCCAGCTGGCCGCACTCCTGGTCGCCCTCCGGATGCGCGGCGAGACGACGGCCGAGCTGGCCGGCTTCGCCGCGGCGATGCGCGAGCGGGTCCTGCGGGTGATCGCCCCGGCCGGCGCGATCGACGTGGTCGGGACCGGCGGCGATCGGAGCGGGACGTTCAACATCTCGACGACCGCGGCGCTCGTCGTGGCCGCGGCCGGGGTCCCGGTCGCCAAGCATGGCAACCGGGCGATCACCTCGCGCTCCGGCTCGGCCGACGTGCTCGAGGCGCTCGGGGTCCGGACCGACCATGACGACGCCTCAGCGGCGGCCGCCCTGCGCGAGGACGGCTTCGCGTTCATGCTCGCGACCGCCTTCCATCCGGCCATGAGGTTTGCCGGACCGACGCGCAAGGAGATCGGGGTCCGGACGGCGTTCAACCTCCTCGGCCCGCTGACCAATCCGGCCGGGGTGGCCCGCCTGGTCGTGGGCGTCGGCGACGCCACGGCCGCACCCAAGGTCGCCGAGGTGCTCCGCCTGCTCGGCCAGGATCGGGCGATCGTCGTCCACGGGGCCGGCGTCGACGAGCTGCCCCTCGACGGCTCGGGCGTCATCCACGACGTGAGCCCGGATGCGGTCGTGGAGTCCGCCGTCGACGCGGAGGCCCTGGCGCGGCTCGGGCTCGGTCAGGTGGACACGGCCGCCCTGGCCGGGGGCAGCCCCGAAGAGAACGCCGCCCTCGTCGAGGCGGTCCTTGGCGGAGCGCCTGGTCCGCGGCGGGACGTGGTCCTGCTCAATGCCGCGGCCGGCTTCGTAGCCGCCGGGCGGGCCAGCGACCTGGCGGCCGGTGTCGCTCTCGCGGCCGCCACGATCGACGCGGGCACGCCGCTCGCCCTCCTCGCCCGGTTGCGGGCCGCCAAGATCGCCGCCAGGGTCGCCGCCAAGGTCGCCGCTGATCCCGGCCGGGCGGCGGCGGCCGGAGCGAACGCGAGTCCCCGACCGTGACGGTCGCGGTCCGGACCCGGAGCGTTGTCGCCGAGATTGCCGAGCGCCGGGCGGCCGACATCGCGATCGAGCTCGATGGGCTGTCGATGGCCGTGCTCGAGCGCCGGGCGGCAGCCGCCCTGCCGCCCCGCGACGCTGCGCTGCGCTTCGCCCGGCCGGGCCTGGCCTTGATCGCCGAGGTCAAGCGCGCATCGCCGTCGGCCGGCCGGATTGTCGCAGCCGGGGATGATCCCGTGGCCCGCGCCCGGGCATATGCGGCCGGTGGAGCGGCGGCGATCTCGGTCCTGTGCGAGCCGCACTGGTTCGGCGGTTCGATCGCCGACCTGAGCGCAATCCGGGCCGCCGTCAGCGTGCCGGTCCTGGCCAAGGAGTTCGTGGTCGATCCCCGGCAGCTGCCCCAGCTCCGGGCGGCCGGTGCGGACCTCGTGCTGCTCCTTGCCAGCCTGCACCCGGCGAGGCGCCTCTCGCGCCTGGTCGAGCTCGCCCTGGGCCTTGGCCTGGAGCCGCTGGTAGAGGCCCATGATGAGCGCGAGCTCGAGCGGGCGCTCGCGACCCGGGCCCGCCTGATCGGGCTCAACAACCGTGATCTGCGGACGCTGGAGGTCGACCGCGAGCGAGCCGTCCGCCTGCGCGAGCTCGTGCCGGGCGACCGACTGGTCGTCGCCGAGTCGGGTGTCCGCGAGCCGGCCACCGTCGCCGGCTGGCGCGCCCTGGGTTTCGATGCGGTCCTCGTCGGAGAAGCCCTGATGCGGGCGGCCGATCCGTCCGCAGCCGCCGCCCGCTTCGTGCACGCCGGCCGCGTGCCCGACGACCTGGCCGCCGCCGATCGTGCCCCGTTCGTCAAGATCTGCGGGGTAACCGATGCGGCCGGCGTCCTCGCCGCCCTGGCGGCCGGGGCCGATGCGATCGGGCTGAACGTCGTGCCGGGCACGCCGCGCGAGCTCGACCTGGCCGAGGCGGCCGAGCTGGCCCGCCTGGCGCGATCCGGCGGCCAACTGGCCGGGCGGCCGCAAATCGTGGCGATCACCGCCGATGCGGGCCTGGATCGGCTGGCCGAGATCGTCGCCGCCCTTGACCCGGACGTCGTCCAGCTGTCGGGCGACGAGAGCCCGGCGCTGGTGGCCCGCCTCGATCGACCGGTCTGGAAAAGCCTTCGGTTGCCGTCGCAGGCGTCAGGCCTGCTCGAGCTCGAAGCCGCGACCATCGTTGCCCGGGGCCAGGCCTACCTCGACGCCGGGGCCGAACGGATCCTGCTCGACACGGCCGGCGGTCCCCATCCCGGTGGGACCGGCACCCGTTCGTCGACGCCCCTCGCTGCGGCCGTCGCCCGGGCCCTGCCGGTGATCCTGGCCGGTGGCCTCGACCCGGCCAATGTCGGCGCCGCGCTGCTCGCCATCCCGGCCGTCGGCGTCGATGTCGCCTCGGGCGTCGAGGCGCCCCGGATCGGCGGCCGGTGGCCGGTCAAGGACCCCCTGCGCGTCGCCCTGTTCGCCAAGCGCGCCCGTGCAGCGCGCTGGGACCAGCCCAACGTGGCGGCCCGCCCGACCCCGGTCGATGCCGGCCTGCTGGAAGCGGATGCCGGTGGCCGCTGGGGCTGTAATCGCGAGTTCGGCGGACGCTACGTCCCCGAGACGCTGATGGCCGCCCTCGAGGCCCTCGAGCGAGCCTACTTCGAGCTTCGCCGGGATCCGCGCTTCTGGGCCGAGTTCCGGGAGCGGCTGGCGACCTACTCGGGCCGCCCGACCCCGCTCTACCGGGCGGATCGGCTTGCCGCCGCGACGCTCGACGAAGCCCGCCGGCTGGCCGACGACGGGCGCGATCCGGACCGGGCGGCCGGCCGGATCCCGAGCCGGCTGCGCCTGTACCTCAAGCGCGAGGACCTGGCCCATACCGGCGCCCACAAGATCAACAATGCCCTGGGCCAGGCGCTCCTCACCAGGCGCCTGGGCAAGTCGCGGGTGATCGCCGAGACGGGCGCCGGCCAGCACGGCGTGGCCACCGCCACGGCCTGTGCCCTGCTCGAGCTGCCCTGCGTCGTGTTCATGGGCGCCGAGGACATCGAGCGCCAGCAGCCCAATGTCCTGCGGATGCGCGCCCTGGGCGCCGAGGTGCGCCCGGTGACCTCGGGCTCGGCGACCCTCAAGGACGCGGTCAACGAGGCGATGCGCGAATGGGTGACGACGGTCGAGACGACCCACTACGTCCTGGGCTCGGCGATGGGCCCTCATCCCTACCCGACGATCGTGCGCGACCTGCAGCGGATCCTGGGCGACGAGTCGGCAGCCCAGCTCCAGGCCGTGGAAGGCCGCCTGCCGGACCTGGTCCTGGCCTGCGTCGGAGGCGGCTCCAACGCGATCGGCCTGCTCGACCGATTCATCGGCGAGCCGTCGGTTCGCCTGGCGGTGGCCGAGGCGGCCGGCGACGGGATCGCGACCGGCCGCCACGCGGCGGCCCTGGCCGGGGGCACGCCGGGCATCCTCCACGGCTCGCGCTCGCTCATGCTCCAGGATGGCGACGGCCAGGTGGTCGAGGCCCACTCGATCTCGGCCGGGCTCGACTACCCAGGGGTCGGACCGCAGATCGCGGCCCTCATGGCCGGCGGCCGGCTGGAGCTGTCCGCCGCGACCGACGCCGAGGCGGTGGCCGCCCTGCGCCAGGTGGCCCGCCTTGAGGGGATCCTGCCCGCTCTCGAGACCGCCCACGCATTCGCCGTCCTGCCTCGCCTGATCGCGGGGATCGAGGGCTCGGGTGTGCCCTATCCGGGCGAGACGGTCGTCCTCCTGGGCCTGTCGGGTCGGGGTGACAAGGACCTGGCCGCGCTCGAGCCGGCCGGCTCCGGGTGATGACCCTGGCCACGCCGCCTGGCACGAATCAGACCGCCGGTGCCCGGCGGATCGCGGCGGCGTTCGATCGCGCCCGGGCGGACGGCCGGATCGCGCTGGTCCCGTACATCGTGGCCGGCTTTCCCGACGCCGAGATCAGCCTGCGGATCGCTCTCGCGGCGGCCGACGCCGGCGCGGACCTGCTGGAGGTCGGCCTGCCCTATTCCGACCCGCTGGCCGACGGCGCGACCCTGCAGCGGGCCTCGCAGGTCGCCCTGTCGGCCGGTGCAACGTTCGCCGCCTCGGTCGCCCTGCTCGAGCGGATCGCCGCAGCCCGGCCGAACCTGCCCTTGGTCCCGATGGCCTACGCCAACCAGGTCCTGGGCGGCGGCGACGGTGCGGCGACCGCCCAGGCGCTGGTCGCTGCCGGAGCCTCCGGCGTGATCGTGGCCGACTTGACCCCGGACGAGGGTGGGCCGTTCGAGGCCGTGGCCGCGGCCGCCGGGCTGGCCGTCGTCTACCTCGTCGCGCCGACGACCGAGGCAGGCCGCCGGGCCCACGTCGCGGCGCGCTCGGGCGGCTTCCTGTATTGCGTGTCGCTGGTCGGGGTGACCGGCGCCCGAACCAGCCTGCCGGCCTCGGTGGGCAGCCTGATCCGGGGCGTCAAGGCGGCCTCAGCGGTGCCGGTCGCGGTCGGCTTCGGGGTCAGCCGCCCGGCCCACGTCCGGGCGATCGCCCGGGCCGGCGCCGACGGCGTGATCGTGGCCTCGGCCCTGGTCGACGCCCTGGGTCGCGATGGGCGCGATGTGCCCGCGCTGGGCCGTCTCGTCGGCCAGCTCCGGGCGGCGACGAACCGGCAATGATCCGGCGATGAGTCGGTCGTGAGCGCGGTCCGGATCGCGATCGCGGAGGAGCTCGGCACGACCCGGGCATTCGCCTGGGCCATCGACTGGCCGGGCTGGTGCCGGGCCACGAAGGATCCCCTCGCCTTGCCGGCCGGCCTGGTCGCGGTGGCACCGCGCTACGCCGTCGTCGTCGAGCGGGCGGGACTCGACCTGGGCCTCGAGCCGGCGAACCTGGACGCCGGCGACTTCGAGCTGGCCGACTCCGTGCCCGGCTCGGCGGGCACGGACTTCGGGGTGCCGAGCTCGATCGTGGACAGCGATCGGCGGCCGCTCGCCGAGGCCGAAGCGGTCCGCCTGGCGGCCCTCGTCGCGGCCGCCTGGGCGACGCTCGACCTCGTCGTCGCCGGAGCCCCGCTTGCGCTGCGCAAGGGCCCCCGGGGCGGCGGCCGCGACCGGGACGCGATCGTCGCCCACTGCGTGACGTCCGACTCGGCCTATGCCACCCAGGTGGGCCTGAAGCTCAAGGAGCCGGCGCCGACCGATCGGCCCGCGGT
>DATGGC010000157.1:0-4137 GCA_035308745.1 Candidatus Limnocylindrales bacterium
CGAACGTCGCCGGCAACACGACGAACACGACCGGCAGCGCGAAGTCGGTGAACAGGCTGCCGAAGTTCGAGGTCAGGTGGAGGAGGCCGGTCACGCCCCGGTTCGTGATCAGGACCATTCCGAACAGGACCAGGACGGCGATCACGACCTGGCCGAGGGCCAGCAGGTTGATCGTCCGGATCCGCGTCCGGGCCAGGTTGAAAACGACCGCGCCGAGGGCCAGGCCGATCAGGAAGACGGTCAGGATCGTGGTGAAGACATAGGTCGAGTCGCCCGTGCCCGAGGCGAGCAGCCGGGTCCACAGGACCTGGTAACCGAGCGAGGTCAGGCCCGACACGTAGGCGACGATCAGGGCCAGCTTCACCCGCGGGCGCGGCCCGCCCGATGACGTGGGACTCGTGCCCGCCGCGGGCGTCTCCAGCGTGGCGCCGACACCGCGCCGGAAGTCCAGGAGCAGGGCGCTGACACCGGCGATCGCCGAGCAGGCCGCGCCCACCAGCAGCGTCCCGGTCAGGCCCAGGAGCTCGATCAGGACGAAGCCGGCGGCAATCGTGCCCACGATCGCCCCCAGGGTGTTGGCGGCGTACAGGCGACCGAACGACGAGCTCAGGCTGGCCGGATCGCGCGACAGGTGGCGGGTCAGGGTGGGCAGCGTCGCGCCCATCAGGATCGTGGCCGGTCCGAGAGCCAGCAGCGACAGGCCGAAGCGGATCAGGGCCAGGATCGTCGGGCTCGACTCCAGGCTCTGGAACGCCCCCCGATAGACGTCATGGAGCAGGCGGAAGGTGACCGGCGTGAGCAGCACGATCACGACCAGGATCAGCTCCAGCAGGCCGTACATCCGCAGCGCGCGCTTCGCCCGGTCGGCGATCCGGCCGCCGATCACGCTGCCGATCGCGATGCCCCCGAAGAAGCCGGTCAGGATCGCCGAGACGGCCTGGGTCGTGTTGCCGAACACGAGCACCAGCTGGCGGGCCCAGACGACCTCGTAGATGAGGCCCGCGGCGCCGGACAGGATGAAGATCGCGAGGATCGGCCAACGGCGGGTCACGCGCTCTCGCCCTCCCGCAGGCCGGACCACGCCGCCCGCGGCACGGCCAGGGTCGTGGCCAGGACGGCGCCGACCCACAGCGGCATGAACACGATCACCCCCAGCGATCCGGTGATGGCCAGGGCAAACGTCCGCATCGGCGCGACGCGGGCCAGTGGCCGGACCGCGAGCAGGAGCAGGACGGCCCCGTAGGCCATCGTATAGGGCGCGACCAACAGCCCGGCGCAGAGACAGGCAATCAAGCCAGGGGATTCCCCCCGGCGGAGGGCGACCAGGGTGGCGACGACGGTCAACACCGTCAGCGGCCAGGCCAGGACCGGCGGCAGCATCGCCCCGAGGGCCATGTTGCCGAGCTGGGCGGTGCCCAGGTAGTACGGGTGCAGGAGGACCTGGAGCCAGCTCGCGTAGGCCCCGCCCCCCAGCACGACCAGGCCGATCGCCGAGAAGACCGCCGCCGAGCCGACCGCGGACAGGAACGCCCGGCGCCGGTAGACGAGCATCCAGATCAGGATCGGGATCAGGGCCGGCTTGGGGATCGTCGCCAGGAGCAGGCCGAGCGGCAGCCCGGTCCGGTAGTCGTCATCGGACCAGGCGATCAGGGCGACGACCCCGGCGATCAGGATCGAGACATTGCCCAGGAGCAGGTCGTAGAGGGTCGGCACGAAGCCGATCGCCGCGACGAGCACGAGGACCCGTTCGGGCGTCGAGAGCTCACGCGTCTGGCGGGCGATGCCGGCGGCCAGGACAGCGATCCGGGCCAGCAGCCAGCCGCCGATTGCGGCCCCGGTGGGGACCAGCGCCGAGACCGGCAGGGTGAGCGCCGCGGCCAGTGGCGCGTAGAGGTAGGTGTGGTCCTGGCCGAACGTGCCGGCGGCCAGCGCCTGGGCCGCGGCCAGGTTGCGATCACCGTCGGCCGCCCAGGCCAGCGGGAAGAGCAGGACGCCCACGACCACGCCCAGGATCGTGTTCATTGCGGCGACGGCGAAGATCCGCGGATCGACCTTCAAGGAGGCAGCCTGTACCGGGGTAGGCCCGGTGCGCGCAGTCAACATCCGCGGGAGCATCGCACGTCATTGGTCCCGAACGCCACCACCTATGGGTACGCCCACGGGCTGACCGGTTGGTGGTGCTGACCCAGCCCGTGCCTTGCCCATAGACTGCGGGTGCATGACGCCACCGTCTGGTCGGCTGCAGGTCGACTCGCCGCCCAGAGCCCAGCTCAGCCCGCGGACAGCGCGCATCCTCGACCGGTCCGTGATCGGCGCCGCCGTGGTCCTTGGCCTGGTCGGCGTCTTCGTCCTGCTGTTCCACTTGCTCACCGACCCGCTCGTGGACATCCATGCCTACTACGACGCGGCCACCCGGCTCAATGCCGGCCTGCCGCTGTATGCCGGGCAAGGCAGCGTCGACAACCCGGAGTTCTACCGCTACCCGCCGCTGCTGGCGATCGCGTTCCGGCCGCTGGCTCTCCTGCCGTTCATGGCCGCGGCGCTCATCTGGGAGGCGATCACGATCGCTGCCTTCGTCGCGACGATCTGGCTGCTGGGGTTCCGACGGCGCCGGACCTGGATCGCGCTCGGGATCCTGGCCGGTCCGATCGCCTGGTCGGTGACCATCGGCCAGGCGCAGGTCGTCGTCACGCTCCTGCTGCTGATGGGCAATCCGGCCGCCGTCGCCCTCGCTGCCCAGCTCAAGCTGCTGCCGGTCCTCGTGGCCTTCTATTGGATCGGCCGGCGCGACTGGCGCAACCTCGGCCGCTTCGTCGCCTGGAGCGTGGCGTTGGTCGTCGTCCAGCTGATCCTGGAGCCAAGCAACTCGCTGGCCTTCCTGGGCACGGCCAACCTGGGCCAGGTCGGCGACGTCAACAACCTCTCGCCGTATGCGATCTCGCCCGTGCTCTGGCTGGTCTTCGCGATCGCCGGATTGATCCTGACTCTGCGTCTTGCGCCGACCCGGGCCGGCTGGCCGGCGGCCATTGCCCTGTCCGTGCTGGCCACGCCGCGACTCCTCGAATACATGCTGATGACCCTGCTCGCAACCCTTCGCCCCTCGGACCCGGCCGGTCCTCGTTCCTCGGAACGGTCCAGCGACAACGGCCCGAGTTGACGCGCTCCACCGCCTGGACCTGGGCTGTGATCGCCCTGGTGGTCGGGTTGCTGGTCATCGACGTCCTGGACATCGCCGCGAACTCGGCGACGCTCCGGAACCAGGTGGGCGTCGACTATCAGCTGTACATGGACACGGCCAGCCGCTGGCTGCACGGCGGTTCGTACTTCGAGCCGTACCAGCTCGCCGGGCCGTATCCGATCAGCGCCGGGGACATCCTCTATCCACCCGTCGCGCTGGTCCTGTTCGTGCCATTCACGATCCTGCCGGCGATCCTGTGGTGGCTCCTGCCCCTCGCCGCGGTCGGCTGGTGCCTCCGCCGGCTGCGGCCGCGGCGCGCCGCCTGGCCACTCCTCGTGGCGTGCCTCGCCTGGCCCACGACCCCGCTCAAGATCCTGACCGGCAACCCTGTCATCTGGGCGGCCGCGGCACTGGCCCTGGGCGTCGTGTATGCCTGGCCGAGCGTCCTCGTCCTGATCAAGCCCAGCCTCTTCCCGTTTGCCTTGTTCGGCGCCAATCGGCGCAGGTGGTGGCTCGCGCTGGCGGGCTTCGTGGTCCTCAGCCTCCCGTTCGGAGGGCTGTGGATCGACTGGGTCCACTCGATCCTGAACTCGCAGGGCGGCGGCCTGGCCTACTCGGCCCTGGAGATCCCGATCCTCGCCTTCCCGATCGTTGCCTGGGCCGGCCGCGACACGACGAGCCCTGCGTGATCGCCCTGCTCCGCTCGCCCCGGGCCCGCCCCGCGCTGGTCTTCGGTGCGGTGAGCCTCGTGATCCTGCTGCTGCCGCTGCGCGACTTCCTGAACGCCCTCGCGCTCCCGAACCTGAACGGCTATGGCGGCGTGGACTACCGCCTGTACATGGACGCGACCACCCGCTGGCTTCACGGCGGTTCGTATTTCGATGCGTATCAGCTGGCCGGGCCCTACCAGATCAGCGCCGGCGACATCCTGTATCCGCCGTTCACGCTGCTGCTCTTCC
>DATGGC010000158.1:0-5621 GCA_035308745.1 Candidatus Limnocylindrales bacterium
TAGGCAGCAATCGAGACGGAGCGCGAACCGGGAACCCGGGCGCTGATCACGCGCGGCCCGTCGGGCAGCGCGGTGCATTCGAACATCCGGGGGATCGTACTTGATCGCGCTGGCTGGATCCGCCCGGCGGCCGGCGGCGCCGTCAGCCTCAGCCTTCGGCGACGATCAGCTTTCGTCGCGCTCCAGGCCCAGGAGCTCCATCTGGACGAAGCCGCTGGTGTCGAACTCGAGCTGGCGGGGGGCGAACGGCGATTGGGCCGAGCCGTCGATCGGGGCGAACTCGATCACCACCCGCTCGTCGCCCTGGACCAGGCTGTACACGATCAGCTGGTCGGGCCGGGTCTCGAACTCGAGGTGCTCGAACGAGTCGATGTTCAGGCAGATCGCCAGCGGGGTGAAATAGGTCGACACCTCGGGCTGGTCCATCACGATCCGCTCGACCCAGCCGGTGCCGTGGGCGACCAGCTCGCGGCCGCGCAGGAAGCGATAGGTCACCGTCTGCTTGAGCAACGGTCGGAGCAGATTGGAGAGGTCCGTCCGGCTCGACACGATTCCGCGATTGACGAAGAACTTCGCGGGCGGCACGGATGACACGGCGCGAATCGTACTCCTGCGGCTGCTCGCGGGTGGGCCATCCGCGCCGCGTATCATCGAGTGATGCTGCTCGCGATCGACATCGGTAACTCGAATATCACGACCGGCCTGTTCCAGAACGGCCTGCTCGTGGCGACCCGCCGATCAGCCACCAACCGGGCGGCGACATCGGACGAGCTCGAGCTGTTGATCGAGGGCCTGCTCGGGCTGGACATTCTCGAACTGCGCGGGATCGCCTCGATCGCCTGTGCCTCGGTCGTGCCTTCCCTGACCACGGCGCTCGAGGCCGTGGCCACCCGGCGCGATGTCGAGCTGGTGCTGGCCACCGCCGGCCACGTGCCCCTGCCGATCCGGGTCGAGCGACCCGACGAGGTCGGCGCCGACCGGCTGGTCAACGCCCTGGCCGCCGCCCGCCTGTACGGCACGCCGGCCGTGGTCGTCGACCTCGGGACCGCGACCACCTTCGACGCCGTGGCGGCCGACGGGGCCTTCGTCGGTGGGGCGATCGCCCCGGGCCTCGAGATCGGTCTCGAGGCGCTCGCGGCCCGCACCGCCAAGCTGCCCCGGATCGAGCTTCGCCAGCCGGACCGGGCCATCGCCCGGGATACGGTCGGCGCGCTCCAGGCCGGGGCGATCCTGGGCTACCAGGCGCTCGTCACGGGCCTCCTGGCACGGGTCCGGCGGGAGCTGGCCGACGCCGCGGGCGTCGAGGCGGCGTCCGTCGTGACCGTCCTCACCGGCGGCCTGGCCCGGCTGGCGTGGGTGGCCGGGATCGACGGGATCAGCCGGGTCGATCCCGACCTGACCCTCAAGGGCCTGTCCATCCTGCATGCCGAGGTCACCGGCGGCGAGGCGATCGAGGCGGGCCTCGGATGAGCGCCGGACGGCTGGCGGGCCGGTTCATCGGGCTGGGGATCACCGGCTCGATCGCCGCCTACAAATCCGTTGAGCTGCTCCGCCTCCTGCAGGCCGAGGGCGCCGAGGTCCAGGTCCTCCTGACGCCGTCGGCGACCCGCTTCGTCGCGCCGCTGGCGCTGATCGCCCTGAGCGGGCGGCCCGCTGAGACCGACGTCCTGGCCCTGCTGCCCGACGGGCGGATCGGCCACATCGTGACGGCCGACACGGCCGACGCGATCATCGTCGCGCCGGCGACGGCACACTGGCTCGGGGCGATGGCCAATGGCCTGGCCGCGGATGCGGTCACCGCGGTCTGCCTGGCGACGAGCGCACCGGTGATCGTCGCGCCGGCGATGGACGGCGAGATGTATGCCCATCCCGCGACCCAGGCCAACGTGACCCGCCTGCGGGACGCCTTCGGCTATTCGATCGTCGAACCGGAGGCTGGTCCGCTGGCCTCGGGCCAGTCGGGCGTGGGCCGCCTGGCCGACCTGGGCCGGATTGTCGACGCGGTCGTCGCGGCCGTCGGCGATCGGCCGGTCCGCCAGCCGGATCCGGCGGCCCGGCCGCCGCAGCTCACCAGCCGGCCGCGGGATGCCGACCTGGATGGTCGCCACATCGTCGTCACCGCCGGCGGGACGCGCGAGGCGATCGACCCGGTCCGCTTCATCGGCAATCGCTCGAGCGGCAAGATGGGCGTGGCGATTGCCGAAGCGGCCCTCGAGCGGGGGGCGCGGGTCAGCCTGATCGCCGGCAGCGTCGAAGTTGCCCTGCCGGCCGCGGCCCAGGTGGTCCGGGTCGAGAGCACGGCCGAGCTCGAAGCGGCGCTCGCCTCGTTGCTCGAGCCCGAGCCCCACGACGGGGCCCGGTTCGACATCCTGGTGATGGCAGCCGCGGTGGCCGACTTCCGGCCGGGCCACCCGGCATCGACCAAGCTCTCGCGCGGCTCGTCCCTGAGCCTGGACCTCGAGCCAAC
Source organism: Candidatus Limnocylindrales bacterium (assembly GCA_035308745.1). GTDB lineage: Bacteria > Chloroflexota > Limnocylindria > Limnocylindrales > CSP1-4 > Palsa-1033. The sequence goes on from DATGGC010000158.1 coordinate 2,468, forward strand.
GCCGGACCTGCTCGCCGGCGCGGTCCGGAGCGCGCTTCGGCTCGTGCCTCGCCCGATCATCGTCGGCTTCGCCGCCGAGACCGGTTCGCTCGGGCGAGCGATCGAGAAGCTCACTCGCAAGGGCGTCGACCTGCTCGTCGCCAACGACGTGGCCGAGGCCGGTTCCGGCTTCGGGACCGATACCAACCGGGTGACCCTGCTGTCGGCCGATGGCCCGGCGGAGGGCTGGCCGCTGCTCACCAAGCGCGAGGTGGCCGAGCGGCTGCTCGACCGGCTGGTCGCCCGGCTGGACGCCCGCGACGCTGCCGCGCAGACTGGACGGAGCGAGGTCCGCCAGGAGTCCCGAACGTGAGCGCCAGCACCAACCCAGAGCCCAAGGCGGTCGCCCCGGTGCGCCGTTTGACGGTCAGCGACATCGCCCGGCTGTATGCCGACGGCACCCCGATCGCGATGGTCACCGCCTACGACTTCCCCACCGCCCGCCTCCTCGACGAGGCCGGCCTCCCGCTCCTGCTCGTCGGCGATTCGCTCGGCCGGGCGGTGCTGGGCTATGAGAACGAGATCCCGGTGTCGATGGACGACATGCTCCATCACGCCAAGGCGGTGGCCCGCGGGGCCCGCGCGGCACTGGTGATCGGCGACATGCCCTTCCTCTCCTACGCGACGCCCGACCAGGCCGTCCACAACGCCGGCCGGTTCCTGGCCGAGGCGGGCGTCCAGGCGGTCAAGGTCGAGGGCGGCCGGCGCAGCGCGCGGACGATCGAGGCGCTCACCCGGGCGGGCATCCCGGTGATGGGCCACATCGGCCTGACGCCCCAATCGATCAACCAGATCGGCAAGCTCCGGGTCCAGGGCAAGACCCGCGAGGCGGCCCGCGAGCTGCTCTCCGATGCACTGGCGGTCCAGGAGGCCGGGGCCTTCGCGATCGTCCTCGAGCTCTTGCCTGAGCAGCTGGCAACGGCCATCACCGAGCGGCTCAACATCCCGACCATCGGGATCGGCGCCGGGGCCGGCTGCAGCGGCCAGGTCCAGGTCCTGACCGACCTGCTCGGCTACGAGGAGTGGCATCCCCGTCACGCCCGGCCGTTCGCCAACCTGCGCGAGGTGATCCTCGGTGCCGCCCGGGCCTACCGGGCCGATGTCGAGGCGGGCACGTTCCCGGGCCCCGCCGAGACCGTCCGGATGGACGACGACGTGATCGACGCGGTCCTCGGCCACTCACCGCTCGACCGGCCCAGCCGGACGATCCCGGCGGGCGGCATTCCCCTCGATCGCGACCTCTAGAGGGCCCGTGACCCAGATCCTGCGGAGCCGGGCCGAGCTGCGCGCCGCGCTGGCGACGGCTGCCCGGCCGATCGGCCTGGTGCCCACGATGGGCTGGCTCCACGACGGCCACCGCTCGCTGATGCGCCGGGCACGGGCCGAGAACCCGACGGTGGTCGCCTCGATCTTCGTCAACCCGCGCCAGTTCAACCAGGCCGACGACTTCACCAAGTACCCGCGAAACGAGGACCGCGACGTCCAGATCTGCGCGACCGAGGGCGTCACGATCGTCTGGGCGCCGCCGGTCGACGAGGTCTACGTGCCCGGCTTCGACACGACCGTGTCCGTCGGTTCGATCTCGCAGCCCCTGGAGGGTGCGGCCCGGCCCGGCCATTTCGATGGGGTGGCAACGGTCGTGGCGATCCTGTTCGGCCTGGTCGGGGCCGAGCATGCCTATTTCGGCCAGAAGGACGCCCAGCAGGTGATGGTGATCCGGCGGATGGCCCTCGACCTGGCCCTGCCGACCGAGGTGATCGCCTGCCCCACCGTGCGCGAGCCGGACGGCCTGGCGCTGTCATCGCGCAACGTCCACCTCACGCCATCCCAGCGAGCCGCCGCGCCGGTCCTTCACCGGGCGCTTCTGGAGGCGGCCGCCCAGTGGCGGATGGGCGAGCGCTCGGCCGAGGTCCTGCGGGCCACGATGCGCACGGTGCTGGCTGCCGAGCCCTTGGCCGTCCCAGAGTACGTCTCGGTCGCGGACGCGCTGTCCCTGGCCGAGCTCGAGCGGATCGATGCGTCGGCGCTGCTGTCGCTCGCCGTCCGGTTCGGCCCGACCCGCCTGATCGACAACGAGCTGCTCGAGGGGCCCGGCTCGTAGGTCATGCCGCCCTTGCGACCCGTGGCCCGCTGCGTTCGACGGCGCGGGTACTCCGTCCCTCAAAACGGCTGTTTCGAGGTCGCTGCCGCCGGCGCGCCGGTCGGTTTGTGCCGGGCCACGCTTTGGTCGGGATGAACTCGAGGTCGATCGGGGCCCGAGCCGAGGAGCGTGGCCTGAAACGGGCCCTTTGAGGTATCAGCTACCCGCGCCGGCGGGTGGCGGCAGGTCGAGGAGCGCGCGGTGTTCTCAGAACAGCAAACCGCCCAGGTGGAGGCGGGTTCGAGGCCGGCCTCGGCCTGATGCAGACGCTCGGTCGCCGTTTCATCCCGGGCCACGCTCAGGCGAGCGTATTCCCGCGTCGAGACGCCACGGCCGGTGGGCAGAAGGCCCTCAACCAGGGCGTTTTGCTGTTCTGGGAACACGCTCCAGCGCTGGGCCACGCAACCCCGGCAGCGGCACGCAGCCAACCACTCAGCCCAACCGCTCTGCCGGGCGCTCAGCCCGGCGCTCAGCTCGGGACCGGACCCGCGGCGTCGAGGACGCGGTCGATCTTGAGGTGCTCCCAGACGAGGGCCTTGATCATCTCGATCTTGCCGGCGTCGGCCGAGTGCGTCTTGACCAGCAGGTCGTGGACCTCGGACGCGACGACGTAGGTGTCCTCGGGCACGATCGTGGCGAACAGGTTCGCCCGGCGAATCGCCTCCAGCACGGCCTGGCGCGGTCGGTAGCCGCCGGTCAGGACCAGGCCCAGGGCCGCGCCGCGGGGATGACCGCCCGGATCCAGCCCGCCGGTGAGGTGGGCGGTGGTCAGGGTCAGGATCACGTCCTCGCGATCACCGGGCACGATGACCAGCGTGTCGGGCTGGATCCGCTCGAGCATATGGGCTGGCTCCATCGCCCCGATGGCGACCCCGCCGATCACCCGGTCCAGGTCCGGTCCGGGATGGACGGTCTCGCCGTGGACGCCCTCGAGGATCATGGCCAGGGTCGGGTTGGACAGGATCGGGCGGTAGG
>DATGGC010000159.1:0-13403 GCA_035308745.1 Candidatus Limnocylindrales bacterium
TCAGCCCGTTCAACTTCCCGATGGCCCTGGCCGCCGGGCCGACGGCCGCCGCTCTGATGGCCGGCAATACCGTCGTCTTCAAGCCCAGCACCACGGCACCGCTGTCGGGGGTCAACCTCGTCCAGGCCTATCGCGACGCCGGGCTGCCCGACGGCACCTTGAACCTGGTCATGGGTCCCGGCGACACGGTCGGCCAGGAGCTCCAGGAGAACCCCGGGATCAACGGGATCGTGTTCACTGGCTCGTACGACGTCGGGTTCCAGCTGTTCAAGACCTTCTCGACCCGCTACCCGCGCCCGGCGATCGTGGAGATGGGCGGCAAGAATCCGGCGATCGTGACCGCCCGGGCCGATCTCGAGGAGGCGGCCGAGGGGATCGTCCGCTCGGCGTTCGGCTTCAGCGGCCAGAAGTGCTCGGCCAACAGCCGGGTCTATGTCGAGCGGCCGGTCCATGACGAGCTGATCAAGCTGCTGGTCGAGAAGACCGAGGCGCTGACGATCGGGGACCCGCTCGTCCGCTCCAACTGGATGGGGCCGGTCATCGACCAGCGCGCCGTCGACCGCCACCAGCAGGCGACCGCCGAGGCCCGCCGCGACGGGACGGTCTACGTCGGCGGCGAGCGCCTCAGCGACGGTGGCCTGGAGCGCGGCTTCTTCGTCGAGCCAACGATCGTGGGCAACCTGCCTGTCGAGCATCGCCTGTTCGTCGACGAGCTCTTCGCGCCGTTCACGGCGGTGGCCCCGGTCGAGTCGCTGGGCGAGGCGATCCGGCTCTCGAACGAGAGCGTCTATGGCCTCACGGCGGGCATCTTCAGCGAGGATCCGGCCGAGGTCCAGCAGTTCCTGGACACGATCGAGACCGGCACCCTCTACGTCAATCGCCGGGCCGGCGCGACGACCGGCGCCTGGCCGGGCGTCCAGGCCTTTGGCGGCTGGAAGGGCTCCGGCTCGACCGGCAAGGCCGGCCTGTCGATGTATTACGTCGCCCAGTTCCTGCGCGAGCAGAGCCACACCACGGTCGACTGACCCACGCTCCCGCGGCCGGGAGTGGGTTCCGGGCGGCCGGTCTCGGGGTTCCGGACGGCGAGGTTCCGGGTTCCCCTGCGTCCCGGGCGGCCAGGTTCCGGGCGCCCCGGCGAGGCCCTGGCAACGCCTGGCGGGGCTCGGCGGGCGCGTTAGGCGGTCGCGCGCTCGCTCCATGAGCAATCTGAGGGCATCACCCCCAAGAAGCCTCTGGGCCGCGCCATAGCAACCCTCCGCCCGGCCAGTGCCCCGATTCGTGCTCGGTGATGGCGACTCCAGCTCCGGACCACCTGCGCGGTCGGAGCCTTGTGGGGGTCGCAGCCCTTGGAATGCTCATGGAGCGAGCACCGAGGGGCCCAACGTCGGCAATGGGCCGCGAGCCGAACGAGCTCGCCCGCAAACCGGCTCACCCGCACGCCCGCACGCCCGCTGGCCCGCGCCGCCGAAACGGCGAGTCAAAGCGGTGCCGCCGCGAACCGCCACGAACCGCCACGAACCCGAACGGGCCCCGGCACGAGCACTCCCTCCGGTATACTCGGCCGCAGTATCCAGACTGCATAAAACCTATTCGTCTGCGAGGCTGGCGCCTCGACGTGACCCGCCACAGAGGTGCCATGTGACCCAGGCCGCGACCCAGGCTGAGACCCACGCCACGAACCGGCTGGCCGGCAACCGGCCGGTGCCGGACCTGCGCACGGAGGTCCCCGGCCCGAAGGCCCGGGCCCACATCGCCTACGACGAGACGTGGACCTCGCCCAGCCTGCCGCGGGCCTACCCGATCGTGCCGGTCCGCGGTGACGGGCTGGTCGTCGAGGACATCGACGGCAACCTGTTCCTCGACTTCGCGGCCGGGATCGCGGTCAACTCGACCGGCCACAGCCACCCCCAGGTGGTGGCGGCGATCAAGGAGCAGGCCGCCGAGCTGATCCACTTCTCGGCGTCCGACTTCTACCTGCCGATCTACCCCGAGGTCTGCGAGCGGCTGGCCCGGCTGGCGCCGTTCGATGGGCCGGCGCGGGTCTACCTGGGCAACTCGGGGACCGAGGTCGTGGAGGCCTCGATCAAGCTCGCCCGCTACGCGACCCATCGGCCCTATATCGTCGCGTTCCTGGGCGCGTTCCATGGCCGGACGTACGGCTCGGTCAGCCTGACAGCGTCGAAGGCCAAGTACCACGCCGGCTTCGGGCCGCTGTTGCCGGGCGTCTTCCATGCGCCGTATGGCAAGGTCGACGACCTGCGCTGGTTCGACGAGGTCCTCTTCGACAAGCTGGCCCCGGCCAACGAGGTCGCCGCGATCATCGTCGAGCCGATCCAGGGCGAGGGCGGCTACATCGTCCCGGAGGACGGCTTCCTGGCGGGCCTCCGCGAGATCTGCGACCGGCACGGCATCCTGCTGATCGCCGACGAGATCCAGTCCGGCGCGGGACGCACCGGCCGGATGTGGGCCGTCGAGCACTGGGGCGTCCAGCCGGACATCCTGCTCTCGGCCAAGGGCATCGCCAGCGGCATGCCCCTCGCGGCGATGATCGCCCGGGCCGCCCTCCTCGAGTCGTGGGGCCCCGGGGCGCACGGTTCGACCTACGGCGGCAACCCCGTCTCGTGCGCGGCGGCGCTGGCCACGATCGACCTGCTCGAGCACGGCCTGATCGCCAACGCCGAGGCCCGCGGCAGCCAGGCCCTCGACGGGCTCCAGGCGCTGATGGCCCGCCAGCCGGGCCTGATCCGGGACGTGCGGGGCAAGGGCCTGATGCTGGGCATCGAGCTGGACACGCCGGACCACGCGGAGGAGGTCCAGTGGGCCGCCTTCGAGCGTGGCCTGCTCGTCCTTGAATGCGGTCGATCGAGCGTTCGGATGTCGCCGGCACTGACCGTCTCGGAGGCCGAGATGGCGACAGCCCTGCGGATCTTTGGCGAGGCCGTCGCCGATGTCGCCGCCGAGCACGGCGAGATCCTCGAGGCGGCCACGGCCGCCGGCGCGATCACGGGCGTCGAGGCCGGCGGCTAGCCCGGCCGTCGTCTCGACATGAGCACCTCGAAGGTTGCCTCGATGCACGACGCCATCGCGGCCGTCGTGCGCGATGGCGACACCGTGGCCATCGAGGGCTTCACCCACCTGATCAGCTTCTCGGCGGGCCACGAGATCATCCGCCAGGGCCGGCGTGACCTGACCCTGGCCCGGATGACACCGGACCTCATCTACGACCAGATGGTCGCTGCCGGTGTCGCCCGCAAGCTGATCTTCAGCTGGCTGGGCAACCCCGGGGTGGGCGGCTTGAACGCGATCCGGCGCGTCACGGAGGGTCCGGACGCCAGCCTCGAGCTCGAGGAGTACAGCCATTTCGGGATGGTCGCCCGCTACACGGCCGGCGCGGCCAACCTGCCGTTCTTCCCGCTGCGGAGCTATTTCGAGACGGACCTGCCGGTCGCCAATCCCCGCATCCGGCCGATCGAGTCGCCCTACGGCGACGGGACCGTGTACGCCGTGCCGCCACTCAAGCCCGACGTCACGATCGTCCACGCCCAGCGGGCGGATGCCAACGGCGACACCCAGGTCTGGGGCCTGCTGGGCTGCCAGAAGGAAGCGGCCTTTGCCGCCGAGCGGGTGATCGTGGTCGTCGAGGAGCTGGTCGACGAGGCCGTGATCCGGGCCGACCCGAACCGGACGATCATCCCGGGCCTGATCGTCGACGCGGTGGTGGTTGAGCCGTGGGGCGCCCACCCGTCCTACGTCCAGGGCAGCTACGACCGGGACAACCGGTTCTACCTGGACTGGGACCCGATCAGCCGCGACTCGGCCGCGACCGACGCCTGGCTGGCCGAATGGGTCCATGGCCTCGACGGCCGGGCGGAGTACGTGGAGAAGCTGGGCGCAGAGCGCCTGGCGAGCCTCCGGCCCAGCGCGCCGGCGCCATCCGGCTCGGTCGACTACGGCGAGTACCGATGAGCGACCCGGCGCCGTTCACGAAGTCCGAGATGATGATCGCGGCCGCGGCCCGCGAGCTGGCCGGCCAGCGGGTCTGCTTCGTCGGCGTCGGGCTGCCCAACATCGCGGTCAACCTGGCCAAGCGCACGGTCGCGCCGGAGCTCGAGCTGGTCTACGAGGCCGGGGTCTTCGGAGCCCGTCCGGCCCGGCTGCCGCTGTCGATCGGTGACCCGACGATCGTCAGCGGGGCGACGGCCGCGATGAGCATGTTCGAGCTGTTCGCCTTCTATCTCCAGGGCGGCCTGGTCGACGTCGGCTTCCTGGGCGCCGCCCAGATCGACCGGTTCGGCAACATCAACACGACCGTGATCGGCGACTACGCCCATCCAGCGACCCGCCTGCCGGGGTCGGGCGGCGCCTGCGAGATCGCGATCAACGCCCGCCAGATCTTCGTGATCATGCGCCAGTCCCGGCGCTCGTTCGTGGACAGGATCGACTTCCGGACCTCGCCGGGCAACCTGGGCGGGGCGGCCAACGCCGAGCGGATCCGGCGCGAGCAGGGCTGGCTCGGGCGCGGCCCGTCGGTCGTGGTGACCGATCTCGGCATCTATCACTTCGACGACGACGGGGAGATGCGCCTCGATTCGCTCCATCCCGGGGCGACGCTCGAGCAGGTCCGCGAGACGATCGGCTGGCAGCCGCGGGTCAGCGCCGAGGTCGCCGTCACGCCGGCGCCGACCACGTCCGAGCTCGACCTGATGCGGATCGAGCTGGATCCCGGCGGCGCCTACATCCGCTGAGCCGGCGCCGCCCGTCGTTGCAGGGAGCCCCCGGTTGACGAACGGCCCGAATCCCCGGGCCACGGTCACCCGCACGCGTTTCGGTTCCATCGGCTATCCTGCCGCCCGACGGGCTCACCCCCAGCACGGGATTCGACAACCGAAGATCGCCGCCTCCGGCAGACCCGCTGTCGCGTCCCCAGCCCGCACCCCCATCCCCTCCTGCCCACCGGCGGCTCAGCCCATCGCCATCGCGTGTCCGCGATGTCCTGGTAGGAAGGAACCTATTGAGCCAGAAGCGCGCGCGCCTTCGGGCGCTGGCCTCGTTCGGCCTGTCCATCCTTGCCCTGGGAACCATCGTTCCCAGCACCGCGGCCGCCAGCGACCTCGCCGTCGCGGCCTATGTCCAGCCCGACCCCGGGTCCGGGCGCCTGGCGACCATCTTGACGCCGGACGATCTCAACCCAGACCTCCTGGCCGTGATCGCGCCGCCGCCCGTCGCGGTCGCCAAGCGGGCGGTCCTCGTGCCCGCCCCGATCCTGCCCGAGACCGTGGCCGCCTCGACCCGGGTGATCGCCCTGGCCGAGAAGCACCTCGGGGCGCGCTATGCCCACGGCGCCACCGGCCCGTATGCGTTCGATTGCTCGGGGCTCGTGTACCGGGTCTTCGAGGATGCCGGCCTGGGCCGGACGATCGATTACCTCCAGAGTGCGTCCGCCCTGTACAGCCACTTCAGGGCGCTCCACAAGACGTCGACCGGCAATCCCCAGCCGGGCGACCTGGTGATCTTCGGCCACGGCAGCCACGTCGGGATCTACATCGGCGGCGGCAAGGTGATCCACGCGATGATCACCGGCGTCGCCATCACCCGGGTGAGCGCCGTCATCCCGAGCTTCACGACCTACGTCCACCTGGGCCTGGCCTCGCTTCGCCTGCCGGTTGCCGGCCACTGAGCCCTCGTACAATCGGGTCGTGATCCGCGCGACAACCAGCCAGCCGTGACCGGGCGCGTCTTCCAGCGCGCCACGAGCACGCCGCTCGTCGCCGTGCGGGCCGAGGGTTCCACGATCTGGGATGCCTCCGGCCGGCCCTACCTCGATGCGGCCGGCGGGGCGGTGGTCGTCGGTGTCGGCCATGGCCGGTCCTCGATCGCGGCGGCGATGGCCGACCAGGCCGGCCGGCTGGCCTATGCCCATGGCAGCGCGTTGACGACCGAGCCGCTCGAAGCCTATGCCCTGGAGATCGGCCGTCACCTGCCCCAGGATGATCCGGCGATCTACCCGGTGTCGGGCGGCTCGGAGGCGATCGAGACGGCGCTCAAGCTGGTCCGCGCCTACCACATCGCCCGCGGCGAGCGCGATCGTTGGGTGGTCTTCGCCCGCTGGGGCAGCTATCACGGCAACACGCTGGGGGCCCTCGACCTGTCCGGGCGCAAGCCCCTCCGCCGGCCGTACGAGGGCTGGCTGGGCCGCTTCCGGCACCTGTCGGCGGCCTATCCCTATCGGGCCGGCGAGCCGGGCGCGAACGCCCTGGGCAGCGCCGAGGAGCTCGCGGCTGAGCTCGAGCGGGCGATCGAGGCCGCCGACCCGGGCAGCGTCGCGGCATTCGTCGCCGAGCCGATCGTCGGGGCGACCCTCGCCGCGGCCGTGCCGCCCGAGGGTTACTGGCCGGCGATCGCCGAGGTCTGCCGGCGGCACGGCGTCCTGTTGGTCGCCGACGAGGTGATGACCGGCTTCGGGCGGACCGGGCGCTGGTTCGGCGTTGACCACTGGGGCGTGCGCCCCGACCTGCTGGTCGCGGCCAAGGGCGCCACCTCCGGCTACTGGCCGTACGGCTTCGTGTCGGCCGCCGGGCCGATCGCCGAGACGGTCCTCGGGGCGGGCCCGTTCGTGCACGGCTTCACGTTCAGCCACTCCGTGGTCGGCGCGGCCGTCGCCCGGGAGGTCCTCCGGATCCTCGAGGCGGAGGACCTGGTGGCGGCCTCGGCGCGCAAGGGCGAGCAGCTGATGAGCCTCCTGGCCGCCCGCCTGGGCGACCACCCCAACGTCGGCGAGATCCGCGGCCGGGGCTTGATGGTCGGCCTGGAGCTCGTGGCCGACCGGACGAGCCGGGCGCCCTTCCCGCGGGCGGCCCGGATCACCGAAGCCGTGGTGGCCGCTGCCCGCCGAGACGGACTGCTGGTCTATTCAGGGACGGGCAATGCCGATGGCGTCGATGGCGACACGATCCTGCTCGGCCCGCCGTTCGTGGTGACCGACGCGGAGCTCGAGCAGATCAGCGCGACGCTCGCGACCGCGATCGAGTCGGCCGTCCGGGCCGCCCCGCCGGCCGCCGCGGTGGCGGCGCCAGCCGGCTAGCGCGGTCGGACCGAGCGGGCCAGGATCACCAGGCCGGCGACCACGATCAGGGCGGGAAACACGATCGCATCGAGGCTGGGGACGTTGGGCGCCAGGGTCCGGGCCACGTCGTCGCCGCCACCGAGGGCCAGCAACGCGCCCAGGATGGCCTGCCAGCCCAGCCCGCCGTGGCCCAGCCAGCGGGCGATGGCCACGATCAGCAGCCCGATCCCCAGGAAGAGCGTGGTCCAGCCCGGCGCGTCGCGCAGCACGCCGAGGTCGATCAGGAAGCCCGGCAACGAGATCGCCAGGACGAAGATCCCGGGGTAGAGGCCCCAGCGGCCCCGGTTCGTGACCCAGGCGACCAGGAACGCGACGCCGGCCGCGACGCCCAGGGCCGGCCCGGCGACATGGAAGCCGGGCACGAACTCGCCCAGCAGCAGCAGGCCGCCGAAAAGGACCAGGACCAGCCCGATCCAGGGCAGCCCGGGCCGCGGATCCTGGCTCCAGGACCAGCCCCGGACGAAGCCCGAGGCGGCCGGCGGCCGGTAGCGGTTGGGGTCGTCGGGTTGGAAGGTCTGGCTCATCCGACCGCACCTCCGAGGGTGGGCCCCGAGCCAAGGACCACCGGCTCAGGATCCTCGACGTGGTCGAAGCCCAGCCGATCGGCGAAGCGCTGCAGCGGACCGGGCGCCCACCAATTCCAGTGGCCCAGCAGGCGCATCGTGGCCGGCACCAGCAGGACCCGGACGATCGTGGCATCGAGCAGGACGGCGATCGCCATGCCCACCCCGATCGACTTGATCGTGATCGTGTCGGCCAGGGCGAACGAGGCAAAGACGCTGACCATGATCAGGGCGGCGCCGGTGATCACGCCGGCGGTCCGGGCCAGGCCCTCGGCCACCGCGGCGGTGTTGTCATGAGTCCGCCGGTAGGCCTCCTGGATCCGGGACAGCAGGAGGACTTCGTAGTCCATCGACAGGCCGAAGATCACGCTGAACATGATGATCGGGTTGCCGGCGATCGTGTACGGCAGCGGCGTGAAGTGCAGGATGTTGCTGAGGTTGCCGTCCTGGAAGATCCAGACGAGGGCGCCGAAGCTGGCGCTGATCGACAGCAGGGTCATGATCACGGCCTTGAGCGGGATGGCCAGCGATCCGAAGAGCAGGAACAGGACGATCGCGCTGGCGATCAGGGTCAGGCCGATCGCAAACGGCATCCGTTCGCCCTGGGCGACCAGGAAATCGTGGCCGATCGCCGACTCGCCGCCGACCATCGTTTGAATCCCGTTGGCGGCCTGGATCGCCCGGATCGTGGGCACCATCGAGGTGGCCTGGGGCGAGGCAGGATCGAGGCTGCTGATCGCATTGAGGCGCACGGTGCCACCCCGGACGTAGGCCGCCTGGAGGGCGGTGATCGCCGCTTCGGCCGCGGCCGGCCGGCTCGCGGCCGGCAGGGCGTAGAGCTCGCCGACCTGCTCGGGGCTGAGCGGCTGCCCGCTGACCGGGTCGGTCAGCGAGTAGGGGCTCTCGATCCGGGTGACGCCGGGCAGCTTGGCCAGATTGCCGGCGTACGTCGCCAGGGCCGTCGCGTTGGCCGCCGAGCCCGGGTCGCCGGGAACCGTGGCCAGGACGATGATTGGCGTCGTCTCGCCGGTCGGGAACTCGGTCTGGAGGGCGATATACGCGTCGCGGCTCTCCATCCCGGGCGGATAGATCGAGGCGTCGGGGACTCCCTGGACCAGGCGGAAGAACGGCGAGCCGACGAGGAACAGGAAGGCAAGGACGGGCACCAGCACAAACAGCGGCCGGCGCATCACGACTCGGGCGACCCGCTCCCAGCGATGACCGCCGGTGGCGCTGGGACGCCAGCCGAGGCGCCGGAAGAGGCCGCCCAGGCTGAGTGCGTTGACCCGCGGCCCGAGCATCCCGAGCGTGGCCGGCAGGAAGGTCAGGGCGTAGACCAGGGTACCGATCACGACCAGCGAGCCGGCCACGCCGATCGAGCTGATCGCGCTCGACTTGAACAGGAGCAGGCCCGACAGGCCGATCGCCACGGCGAAGCCCGAAAAGGCGACCGCCTTGCCGCTCGTCGCGACGGCTTTCTCGACCGCCTCGCCCGGAGTCCGGCCGCGGGCCAGCTCCTCGCGGAATCGACTGACCATGAACAGCGAATAGTCGATCGACAGGGCCAGCCCCAGCATCGTCGCGATGTTGATCACGTACACGCTCATCTCGATCTGGCGGCTGACGAAGTAGATCAGGCCCAGGGTGGTCGGGATCGCCAGGCCGGCGACCAGGAGCGGCATCGCCGCGGCGACGAGCGAGGCAAAGACGATGATCAGGATCAGGGCCACGATCGGCAGGGAGACCGTCTCGGCCCGCTCAAGATCCTGCTGGGAGAGGACGGCCGCGTCCTTGGTGATCGGGCCATAGCCGGTCAGCTGGAACGTGAAGCCCGCGGGTGCGCTCAGCCTGGCCCGGATCCCGTCGACCAGGTCGACCGACTGCTCGTCGGTCGCGTTGAGCTGGATGACCACGTACGTCGCGGTCTTGTCGGCGCTGATGAAGCGTGGATCCTGGGTCTGCGCGTAGCCCACGATTCCGCTCACGTTCGGGTTGCCGGCCAGCGGGGCAACGGTTTGGGCAATCGCCGCCTCGAACGCGGGCGAGGTCGCGTCAGAGCTCGTGGTCGAGCGGAAGAGGGCGATGATGCTGCTCTTGCCGCCGCCGAACTCGGTCGCCAGTCGCTCGTCCACGGCCGCCGACTCGGAGCTGGTGTCCAGCCAGCCGCCGGAGCTGAGGTGGCTCGAGGCGCTGACCCCGAAGAAGGCCATGACCAGGGCGAAGGCGACCGCGCCGACCACGATGATCCGGCGAAACCGGTAGACGAAGCCTCCCCAGCGGGTAAACATCTCGCGACCTTTCGTACCTGACAGTCGCGCCGACGGCCGCTCAGCGGAATGCGCATTCTAGCGGGCGAACCTCGTTGGCAAGCTCCGTGGCCGGCGACTTCGCAAGCGCGCAGGGACGCTCAGCTAGACTCCGGTCGATGTCCGCCGCGGCTGATCCAGCCGGTCACGTCCAGACGGTTCTTGGCCGCGTCCCGGCCGCCGAGCTGGGCTTCGTCCTGCCCCACGAGCACACGGGCATCCAGCTCTGGCAGGTTCCCGGCCGCTGGGATTACTGGGAGCTGACCCCGGACGACGGCCTGGTCCTGCCCGAGCTGGCCGCCTACCGCGCGGCCGGTGGCGGGACGCTGGTCGACCTCACCCTGCCCGGCGTCGGCCGCGATCCGCTCCGCCTGCGTCGCTACGCCCAGGCCAGTGGCGTCCACATCGTGATGGGGACCGGCTGGTACCGGACCGCCTACTACCCGGCCGAGGCCCTGATCGACCGCCGCTCCGTCGGTGAGCTGGCCGACGAGCTCGTGGCCGGGATCGAGGCTGGCGTTGACGGCACCGATGTCCAGCCGGGGATCATCGGCGAGATCGGCACCGACAAGCCCTGGCTGACGGCCCTCGAGGAGCGTGTCCACCGCGCTGCCGGCCGGGCCGCCAGCCGGACCGGCCTGGCGATCACCACCCACTCCGTCATGTCGCCGGTCGGGCTCGCTCAGCTGCGCATCTTCGAGGAAGAGCGCGTCGATCCGGCCCGGGTCGTGATCGGCCACGCGGATTCGTACCCGGTCCTCGAGCACTATCTCGAGATCATCCGCCGGGGGGCGAACCTCGAGTTCGACTTCCTGGGGATGAGCTTCACCCCGATGGAGCATCACGGCGAGCCGCGGATCGTCGATCTGGCCCGGGAGCTGGTCGAGCGCGGCCATGCCGATCGATTGCTGCTCAGCCAGGACGTCTGCCACAACAGCCAGCTCAAGGCGTATGGCGGCAACGGCTACGTCTACCTGTTCGAGGCCTTCCTGCCCCGCCTGCGGGCCGCGGGCGTGCCGGAGTCCGCGATCCACCAGATGACGGTGCTCAACCCAGCCCGGATCCTGGCCACGTAACGGGGGAGCCGGCCGGGGTCATTCCACCGCGCTCGGGGACCTACCTCTCTGGGTCGCCCAGCAGGGTGAGGACGGCGGCCGCGCCGAACGCGACCCCGACCAGCAGGAGGACAAGGTCCGGTCCGGGCGCCGCTGACCCATCCTCCGGGGCCGGGCCGCGCAGGGCGGTCGTCGCGACGTACAGCGCGAAGGCCGCATAGGCCAGGGCCACGCTCACGGCAGTCGTCCGGACGGCGCTGACCCGACGCAGCACGAGCACGCCGGCGGCGGCCGGTGGCAACGCGAGGACGAGAAACGCGACCTCGCCGCCGGTGGCCAGGCCGACGAGCCCCGCGGCCAGCGGCAACGCGCCCAGGACGACCAGCAGGATTCCCGCCACGAACCAGGCTTGCTGGCGGATCGACGGCGAACGCCGGCCCTCGGTCTCCGCCGCCACGAACTCCGGCTCGGTCATCGGTCAGCTCTCGAGGGTGGCCTCGACGCTCAGGGCGACGTTGCCCTTGATCGCGTTCGAGATGGGGCAGCCGTTCTTGGCGTCCTCGGCGATCTCGGCGAAGGTCGCAGCATCGATGCCCGGGACCGAGCCGGTGACCGTCAAGGCACTGGAGATCACACGCCGGCCGGCGTCCGTCTGGTCGAGGGTCACCCGGGCCGTCACGGCCAGCCGGTCGGCGGTGAAACCGCGCTTGAACAGATCGTTGCTGAAGGCCATCGAGAAGCACGAGGCATGGGCGGCCGCCAGGAGCTCCTCGGGGCTCGTCCGACCGTCGGCGCTCTCGACGCGCGAGGCCCAGGTCGTGGGCATGGCGCTGAACACGCCGCTCGACGCGGCACTGACGGTGCCCTTGCCGTCGGTCAGGTTGCCCGACCAGGTGGCGTCGGCTTGGCGGACTGCGGCCATCTCGTTCTCCTCGTGTTCGCGTCCCGCGGGCGGGCGGCGCATTCGATCGTGCTGTTCGGACTGAATCGTCCCACAGCCGAGGCGGGCGCGTCGGGTCAGCCGAGGCGCTCGCGAACGGCAGCCACCAGCGGCCGGTGAACATGGGTGCGGGGCAGGGCGACGCGACTCACGCCGCCGAATGAGCGGTGGGCCTCGAGCGCCGCGACAAACGCCTCGAGGAAGCCTGGCGCCGCCAGCGGGTCGAAGCCTGCCTCCCACCACAGGCCAAGGATCCGCAGGCTGCCCGCCTTGCGATCGATCCGCGGCTCGATCCGGCCGACGAGGCGGTCCCCGAACAGGATCGGCAGGACGTAGTAGCCCCAGCGCCGCTTCGTCTCCGGGACGTAGACCTCCCAGACGTAGTCGAAGTCGTACAGGCTGCGCAGGAAGTCGCGATCCCAGACGAACGGATCGAGGGGAGCCAGGAAGGCCGCCCCGGGTGGTCGGTCGCCGGGCTCCAGCCCGGCCGCCAGCTCCGCCTCGGCCGCATCGAGCAGGGCCAGCTCGCCTTCGAGGACGTAGCGCTCGCCCCGGATTGCCTCCACGTCCACGGGCACGATGGCGCCCTGCTCGATGAGCTCGGCGCGCAGCGCGGTTCGTGAACGCCAGGCTGGATCACCGGGCTGGACGACTGCCTTGCCCAGGCCCAGCCATAGCTCGGCCTGGCCGGCCCGTCCGAGCATCCCGTGAGCTCGAAATCGGGACAGGAGCTTGTGCCGGAGCTGGTCGTGCTCGTCGCGGCGGTCGGCCAGCAGCTCGGCGGGAAAGAGGCGTTCGACCAGGTCGTAGTAGCGCCGATTGCCCGCCCGCCGGGAGAGGCCCAGGACGCCGGCTTCGGCGAGTGCCTCGAGCAGGGCCCGGACCTGGTTGGTCGGACGCCAGTACCACTCGATCGCGGCCCGCGGTTCGACGTCGGTCGACGACAGCTCGCCGTCGGCCCGGATCCGGTCGAGGAGCTCGGCCACGAGCGGGGCGTGCTCGTCGAACGAGCCTTCGTCGTGGCGGCGGGAGCTGCGATCCCAGGCGATCCGGAAGTAGGGCAGCTCGGCCGTGGGCACGAGGCTCAGGCCCTTGTTGTACGTCTCGTACAGGACCCGGTCCCCGTACAGCAGGGCGTCGGTCCAGCTCCGGCGGTAGCCCGCGATCCGGGCCAGCAGGACCAGGTCGTGATTGCGCCCGGCAACCTCGAGCGGATCGAACTGGAGCGACCCAAGCCGGGCAACGACGGCCATCACGCTGTCAGGCGTGGGCGGCAGTGCCCGCGGCGGCGCCAGCCCGTGCCTGAGCACCATGAAGCGGCGGGCGGCAGCGGCGCTCACCCGGCGTGGAGCGGTCATCGGCCGATGGTAGCGGCTGGGCGTCGCCGCCTGGGCTCCGGCGGCGCCCGTCCACGTC
>DATGGC010000160.1:0-1944 GCA_035308745.1 Candidatus Limnocylindrales bacterium
AGGGCAGCAGCTCGTACGGGCGGCCGAGGCGCTGGAGCAGGGCATCGAGGGCGGCGCCCGTCGCGTTCAGCTCGGCCATCGCCTCAGGCCTCGTACGCCAGCCGGCCGCCGGCGACGGTCAGCAGGACCCGGCCCGGCAGCTCCCGGCCGAGGAGCGGGCTGTTCTTGCCCTTCGAGCGCAGGCTGGCCGGCTCGACGAGCCAGTGGTCGGAACGGTCGATCACCACGAGGTTGGCCCGCGCGCCTTCGGCCAGGCCACGGGTTCCGACCCAGCCACCACCGGCCAGGATGCCGGCCGGACCCGAGGTCAGGGCGGCGATCGCCCGGCGGAGCGGCAGCCGGCCGGCGTCGACCGCCGCCAGGAGCAGCCCGATGGCCGTCTCGATCCCGCTGATCCCGTTCGCGGCCAGGCCGAACTCGACGGCCTTGTCGACCCGGGTGTGGGGCGCGTGATCGGTGGCGACCGCATCGGCCGTCCCGTCGAGCAAGGCCGCCAGGCACGCCGCCGCGTCGGCCCGGTCGCGCAGCGGCGGATTGACCCGCAACGCCGGATCGAATGGATCGGCGTCCTGGACGGTGCCCAGCCAGGGGTCGACCCCGTCCTGCCAGGCCCAGTCGCGGGCCCCGGCGATCCAGCTGTCGGTCAGGGCCAGGTGATGGGGCGTGACGTCGCAGGTCACCGGCAAGCCGGCGGCCTTGGCCCGGCGGACCAGCTCGAGGGCTGCCCCGGTCGAGAGATGGGTGAAATGGAGGCGGGCCCGGGGCTCGTCGGCCAGGACATCGGCCAGAATGGCCAGGCCCCGCCCGACCGGTCCGGATTCGGCCGCCGCCGGCCAGCCCCGCAGGCCGAGGACCGTCGCCAGCAGGCCTTCGTTGGCTTCGGCGCCTTCGGTCAGGGCGGGGTCCTCGGCGTGGTCGACCACGAGCCGCCCGAGCATCCCCGCATAGAGCAGGCCGTTGCGCAGGATCGACGGCGAGCGGATCGGGGCACCGTCGTCGCTGAAGCCGATCGCGCCCGCGTCGCTCAGCTCACCCAGCGCGGCCAGCGCCTCGCCCCGACGGCCGGCGGTCAGCGCCCCGTAGGCCAGCAGCTCGAGCGGCGAGCCGGAGGCCACGGCGGCCGCGTGGACCCGGCCCAGCACGCTCGCATCGTCGATCGGCGGATTGGTGTTGGCCATGGCGCAGACGGTCGTGAAGCCGCCATGGGCCGCCGCGGCCAGGCCGCTGGCCACGGTCTCGGCGTCCTCGAAGCCCGGCTCGCGGAGGTGGGCGTGGAGGTCGATGAACCCCGGTGCGACGATGACGCCTGTGGCGTCGACCCCGGTACCCTCAGCCGCGTCGAGCCAGGTGACCGCCTCGAGGCGTCCGTCGCGGACCACGATCTCGCCCGGTCCTTCGCGGTCGGCGTAGGGATCGACGAGCCAGGCCCGGCTGATCTCGAGCTCACGGACCAGGGCGCCGACCTCGTCCGCGGCGGCCCGGCGCGCCGGGGCCACGGTCGCGCTCCGGCGCTCAGTCATCGCGGGCTGCGCTCCTGGCCTCGGCGCCGGCCAGCAGGTAGAGCAGCGCCATCCGCACGGCGACGCCGTTGGTGACCTGGTCGGTGATGACCGAGCGGGGATGGTCGGCCACCTCGGGCGCGATCTCGACGCCTTCGTTCATCGGCCCGGGATGCATCACCAGGGCATTGGGCCCGGCCGTTGCCAGGCGCTCCAGGGTCAGGCCGTAGCGGGCGGCGTACTCGCGGACCGACGGCAGCAAGCCGGCGGCCATCCGTTCACGCTGGAGGCGGAGGGCCATGATCACGTCGGCGTCGCGCAGGGCCCGGTCGACGTCGCTGGTCACCTGGAAGCGGCCATGACCCGGGACCTGGCCCGAGCTCGCCGACCAGCGCTCGAAGCCACGCAGGAGGGTCGCCGGTCCGCACAGCCAGAGGTCGGCTCC
>DATGGC010000161.1:0-1869 GCA_035308745.1 Candidatus Limnocylindrales bacterium
CCTTCCACTGGGCGAGGTTGAGGGCGGCCAGGACGTGGCCGTTGGCCAGCGGGTCGCCGGTCGCCACCGCGATCCGGTGGGCGCGCTCGAGGGCCGGACGAGCGGCATCGACCACGCCTTCGTCGGCCAGCAATGAGCCGAGGTGCAGGAGGGTCGTCCCGATCTCCTTCTCGACGCCGGCCGCGTCAAGGCGGGCCAGGGAGTCCTCCAGGTAGCGCCGGGCGGCCGGCAGGTCATCGGTTGCCGCGGCGATCGCGCCCCGCCGGCGCAGGGCGCGGCCTTCCCCCAGCGGATCGCCGAGCTCGGCGAAGAGGGCCTCGGCCTGCTCGACGGCCCGCGCGCCGAGGCTGAACTCGGTGACCCAGTAGGCGAGGTGACCCTGGGCCAGGAGGGCCGCCGCCCGCACCCGGGGATCGAGCGCCGCATCCGGTCCGGCCGCCGCGAGGAGCTGGCCGATCCAGGTCAGACCCTCGGCGGCGTGCCGTCCCAGCCAGTAGTCGGTCAGCTCGACGGCCGTCACGAGACCCTCGCTGAGGCGCCCGAGATCCACCGGGCGATCGGTCAGCCGGCCGAGCACGTCGCGGATGTGGGGCATCTCCCGGTCGAGCAGGCGGAGCGTCTCGCTCCGGCCGGCCGAGGCCAGCTGGGCGGCCAGCTGCCTGGCCCGGCCGAGGACGGCCGTCGCGTAGCGGGTCCGGGCGGCGCCGACGGTCTGGGCGTCGGCCGATTCGAGGGTGTGGCTGGCAACCGTGCGCAGGAGCTCGTAGCGGGTCGGGCCGAGCGCGCTGCGGACCTGGACCAGGCTGGCATCGACCAACCGGGCGACGGTCTCGAAGCCATCCGTCGAGTCGGGCTCGAAGGCCGCGACTGCTTCGATCAGGGCGAGATCGGCGTCGGCCACCATGACGGCCAGGGCGAGCAGCGCCTGGACCTCGGCCGGCCGGAGCCGTTCGACGCTGGCGTCGAGGGCCGCCCACAGGCCGGCTCGGCCGCCGATCGGGCCGCCGGCCCAGCGGCCGACGTCGGACTCCACCCGGCGCACGACTTCGTCGAGGCGGAGCAGCTGGAGATGGCGGGCCACGAGCTCGAGCCCGAGCGGCAGCCGATCGACGAGGCTGCACAGCTGATCGGCCAGGGCGAGATCGTCGGGCCCCAGCCGAAAGTGGGGATCGACCAGCCGGGCGCGGTCGACGAGGAGCTCGATCGCCTCGTCGGGCGGCAGCGGCCCGACCGGCACGATCGCCTCGTCGACGAGGCCCAGGCGTTCCCGGCTGGTCGCCAGGACGCGGACCTGGGGGCAGTCCCGGAGCAGGATCGCCAGCAGCTCGGAGACCTCGGGCTGGCGGACCTCGGCGCCGTCGAGGACCACCAGGCCGGCCTGGTCACGCAGCGTGCCGATCACCCCGTCGAGGGCGCTCATGGCGCGCGACGACGGGGCCACGGCGTTGAGCACGGCGCCGGCAACCGACTGGGCGTCGGCCATCTGGTCGAGCGAGACGTACC
Source organism: Candidatus Limnocylindrales bacterium (assembly GCA_035308745.1). Lineage (GTDB taxonomy): Bacteria > Chloroflexota > Limnocylindria > Limnocylindrales > CSP1-4 > Palsa-1033. The sequence goes on from DATGGC010000161.1 coordinate 1,504, forward strand.
AGAGCGGCGGGGCGGCATCGCGGGCCAGCTCGAGCGCCAGTCGCGTCTTGCCGGCCCCCGGCGGGCCAAGCAGGGTCACCAGCCGGGCCCGGCCCCAGACCTCGGCCAGATCGCGCCGCTCGGCGACCCGCCCGATCAGGCGGGTGGACGTACCCGGGATCCGGGCCGGCGCCGGATCGGCCGGCGGCGGTGCCGGTGCGGGCGGGATCGCCCCGCCGGAGGCCAGGGCACTGGCGGCCGCCGACGAGTCAAGGATGGGATCCTGGCTCAGGACCGCCTGTTGCATCCGGCGCAGGGCATTGCCCGGATCGAGGCCCAGGTCGTCGAGCAGCCGGCGCCGGCATTCGGCGTAGGCATCGAGCGCCT
>DATGGC010000162.1:0-4334 GCA_035308745.1 Candidatus Limnocylindrales bacterium
TGAAGGGGGTCTTTCGCCTCACACGCGATCGCGGCGTCCTCAGTCAATCCGAGCGCGAGAAACTTCTCACGGAGTATGACCGTGCCACCATTGCGTTGCCGACCTTGTCCGATCCAAACTTCCTCGATGGCAAGGCAGCACATCTACGAAAGGAACGGTTGAGCCGCGCGATCTCGCGGCACCCGTCGTGTCCGCAGTGGATCCTACGCCTGAGATTTGCCGTCCACGACGTCAGGGGCGCTTTGTCGGGCGACGGGAACACGACATAACTTACCTTATCGGAAGTGGCAGCGACCCCTCCTATCGCGCCGGCAGCGCCTCCGGACCGACAATCTCGACGATGTGCCCTGCGCCCCGCATCAACCGCGCGTCGACCGTCAGCAGCGCGCAGCCCAGCGCTTGGGCAACCGCAAGGTATTCAGCGTCATACGTTTTGGCCCAGCCCAAGGATCGCGTCAGCTCGAGCGCACGGCGGCGATGGGCGTCATCGGCGGTCGCCACAGCAATCGGCAGCGACTCGAGGCGCTCCAGGGCCTCACTCAAGGATCAGGTCAAGATCGGAAGCCTACGAACGAGCTGCGCCATTCCGCCCGCGCGGGCGGACTCAGCGTCGCCATGAAGGTGTCGATTTCACCGCCAATCCCCCGCCCTTCCGAAAACATGCCGCCGGGATACTGCTCGCGTGGATGGCCCCTACCGAGCCAGGGACTGGCGCCTTCGTTTCGCCCTGATCGGGCTGGCAGCCGTCGTCGCGGTGGCGGTCGTCGCCGGCGGCCTCGCCCTGCGGTCCGCCCGGAGCGGCCCGGGCGCAGGCTCGACGCCCTCCCCCACCCAGGTCGCCGGGGCAGGATCAGCAGCGCCGTCCGCGGTCGTGTCGCCGCCCGGGCCGGTCCGCCGGGCCGCGCACGTGTGGCTGATCATGCTCGAGAACAAGGAGTACACCTCGCTCCTGGGCAATCCCGCGGCGCCGTACTTCAACAGCCTGGCCGCCAGGTACGGCCTGGCCACGAACTACTACGCCACCGGCCATCCGTCGCAGCCCAACTACGTCGCCCTCGTCGCGGGCTCGATCGCCGGCGTGACCGCCGATACCGAGTACCACCTGAACCGAGCGAGCCTGTTCAGCCAGCTCGCCGACCGGGGCGAGCCCTGGCGGGTCTACGCCCAGGACGTGCCCACCGGCTGCTTCACGGGAGCCTCGGCCACCGGGCTCGTCGACGGGCCCGGCGCCCCGGGGCCGTACGCCCGCAAGCACAACCCGGCGATCAGCTTCACCAGCGTGGCCGACGACCCGGCCCAGTGCGCCAACATCCAGCCGCTGGCCAACTTCGACCCCGCCGCCGGTGCCTACGAGTTCATCGTCCCGAACCTGATCAACGACATGCACAACGGCACGATCGCCCAGGGTGACGCGTTCCTGTCCGCGTTCGTGCCCCTGATCATCGCCAGCCCGGCGTTCACGGCCGGGGGCGTGCTGTTCATCACGTTTGACGAAGGCTCGACCAAGGAAGGCCTGATGGGCGATGCCGGCGGCCACGTCGCGACCCTGGTGATCGCCACGACCGTGCCGGCGGGCGACCAGTTCACGGCCTACGCTGACCACTCGAGCGTGCTCCGCACGACCGAGGACCTGCTCGGGCTGCCCTGCCTGGGGCTGGCCTGCCAGCGCGACCCGATCGCCTGGTAGCCAGCGCGGGAACGCGCATTGGAACGCGCTTGGTGGCGCGCTCCCGGGTCCCTTAGCCGACGACCTCGGCGACCGGCGCAAGCTCGGGCTTCGGCTCGGGGACGGGCGCGCTCAGGGCGATGTTGTGCTGGGCCACGAGCGACGGGATCGCGTCCGACCAGCCGTGGCCGGTGACCCGCAGCCGGATCCGCCAGGCGTGCTGGATCGCGCTCGAGAGGATCGCCCGCTCGCGGGCCCGCAGGGCGTCATGGTCGAGGCCGTCGACGCTGATCTCGGGCGCGAACGAGTGGAACGGCGGGAACGTGTAGGCGTCCTCGGTGTTGGCCAGCAGCTCGTCGAGCGTGTCGGCGACCGACGTTTCCTCGCACACCGGATCGCCGCGCTCCATCAGGATCACCGAGTCGATCGGGGCCGAGTCGGACATCTCGCAGTCGACCAGCGAGGTGACGTGGTACTTGGGCGGCGGCACCAGCAGCTGGACCCAGGCGTTGATCGTGACGATCGGAACGTTCGCCCGGCCCAGGGAATGGCCGATCGAGCGGCCCTGCTTGGAGTGGACCCGGCTGCGGACGGCGAGCATGACCCGGTCGGCGAACGGCAGGGCGCGCTCGTTGACCGAGCTCATCGTGTGCGACGAGAGGGTCATCGGCTTCGGATAGGACCGGATCGTGCCGTCCGGGGCGACGATCGCCATGTCGTCCGACAGAAACCCCCAGCTGTGATGCATCAGTAGGCGCAGGACGGCGCTCGTCTTGCCCGTGTCGGTCTGGGCCGACATCACGATCGCTCCGTGCTCGGCGTCGACCGCCGCGCAATGGAGCAGGGCGTGGCCGCGGGCGATCAGGATGAACCGGAGCAGCGGCTCGACCATGTTCGTGTACAGGACATGGTGGCTCCAGCACAGCAGCCAGTTCGCGTCGAGGAGGACCGGCTCCGAGTGCGGACCACCCGGGAAGGTCACGTCGAACGCGGCCGACAGCGGCCCGAGATGCTCGCGGTAGTGGACGACGTCGCCTTCGCGCCAGGTCCGGACATGGGCCCGCGGGCGGCCGCCGAGGGCCTTCCGGCGAACGTCGAGGTCGGGCGTCACGTCGCGGTCGACGTTGAACGCGGCGAGCTCGGGCAGGTTGACCACCGAACGGATCCGGACGATCCCGTGGACGTCGTAGTTGTAGCGGCCGTTGCGGGCCACCTGGTCGCGCTGGTCGCGCCCGGCCCAGATCCAGTTGTCGGCCACGAAGTAGCGCACGCCGAAGGTCAGCCCGATCGCGAACAGGTTCGAGATCAGGTAGTTGACCCCGAAGCGATCGGTCAGCAGGTAGACGACCGGCAGGCGGACCAGGAGGGTGGCCGTGTTCAGGGCATTGAAGACCACGTAGCGGAAGACGATCCCGTGGCGGGATTCGCGGAAGTGGAAGACCCAGGCCTCGGTCAGCACGAAGTTGTTGAGCGTCGAGACCTGCGAGGCGATCACCACCGAGACGAGGTAGAAGACGCCCAGGAACTCGGTCGCCACGAACAGGACGACCTGGTTGACGACGATTCCGAGGATCCCGACGACCGCGAACTTCGAGGGTGACAGGAGGACGCCGAGGAGGCGTTGGACCCGAGGCCGACGGTGGTGGCGCTCGGGTGGCTGGGCCTCTGCAGGCGGTGTGGTCACGCGATCCTCGCTGCGGCCGGGAGCGGGGCCATCGTAGTCGGCCGCTTGCGCACGGGTCAAATGCCCGTGCGGCTCGCGGCCCTCGCTCACTGGCCGGCCAGGGCGTGGAGCGCCGCCAGGGCGGCGGTCGCGTCCGGACCGGCCGGCTGGACATCGATCACGCTGACGATCCGGTTGGCCGCCGCCTTGCCGGCGGCGCCGTCGGCCGCCAGCAGGCCGACCAACCGGGCGAGCGCGTCGGGTGCCATCACCAGCCGGCTCGCGTTGAACGAGATCGCCGCCGGGTCCACCTTGTAGATGGCGGTGTACAGGGGCGGATTGCCGGCCACCGGGAACGTCCAGTCGGCGACCTTGGTGAACCCGGTCGCCGTGGTCAGCGCCGATTCGATCGTCGGGCTGCTGGTATCGATGCCGGTCGTGTAGACCCAGTAGAGCGCCTGTTTGGCCTGGAACTGGCTGACCAGCCACGAGGCCCGGTAGGCCATGAACTGGTCGACGTTGCGGGGCGCCGAGTCAACCGCGATCCAGTCGTCGCCGGCCGGCGACTCCCCCACCCGGAGCAGACCGTCCGGCGCGGCCGCGTCGCTGATCGAGATCCGCGCCCGGATCTCCGTCGTGCCGTAGTCGGCGGCGAGGTAGTACGCCGTCTCGTAGGCCAGGAACGAGCCGTAGGCGATCTCGGTGCCCGGCGGGATATTGGCCCGGATCCAGGCCACCTCGGCCCCGACCATCTGGCTGCGGGCCACGTCGCCGGCCCGGTTGACCGAGTTGCGGCCGTGGACGATCAGCAGGGCCGAGCCGCCGAGCAGGACGAAGATCGCCACGGCCGGCACGATGAACGCCCGGATCTCGCGGCCACGCCGCTCGAGGAACAGAGCAAGGGCGACCGCACCGGCACCGACGACCAGGCCGGCCAGCCCGAACGGCAGCGGCGGGCGGCTGCCGAGCCCGGCCAGGACGACGCCGCCGGCCAGGCCCAGGATG
>DATGGC010000163.1:0-21929 GCA_035308745.1 Candidatus Limnocylindrales bacterium
GGGAGAAGGCGTAGATCATCCGGGAGTTGGCCGTGACCGACGACATGCCGCAGTAGAACTGGGCGCCGATCACGATCAGCAGGATGAACAGGCCGCCCGTCTGGCCAATCGCGTCGATCCAGACCTCGACCGGGGGGCCGGCGATGCCGTACGTCGAGGCGGCGTTCAGGACGTCCTGGTAGCCATTGACCAGCGCCCCGGTCGCGTCCTTGAAGACCACGTCGGGGGAAATCCCCATGTTCATCGCCACGAGCAGGATGAAGCCCGCGATGATCGAGATGATCACCGAGTAGACGATCCCCTTGGGCGCCGAACGCTGGGCGTCATGGGTCTCCTCGGACATGTGGGCCGAGGCATCGAAGCCGGTCAGCGTGTACTGGGCGTTGAGCAGGCCGATCAACGCGACGTACAACGGGATCCCGAAGATCAGGAAGCCCGGGAACGACTGGTTGGGGTCGGCACTGGTGTTATTGACTCCGGTGCTGAAGACCGTCCCGATGTCGGTCCGGCTGTGCTGGTTGAGGAAGACGCATACGACCACGATCGCGAAGACGCCCACCAGGTGCCACCACACGGACACGTTGTTGAGGATGGCCACGATCCGGATCCCGAACGTGTTCAGCAAGCCGTGGATGAACAGCACGACTGCATAGATCAAGATCGTGTGCGGCGGATCGGAGGGGATCCCGAACACGATCGTCAGGAACGTATTGATGAAGAACGACAGGCCGAAGTCGATGCCGGCGGTGACCGCGATCTGTCCGACGAGGTTGAACCAGCCAACGAACCAGCTCCAGGCGGCACCGTTGCCACCGGCCTCATCGGCCAGCTTGGCGGCCCAGTAGTACAGGCCACCGGCGGTGGGATAGCTCGAGGCGACTTCGGCCATCCCCAGGGCGACCATCAGCACGAAGAACCCGACGAACAGCCAGCCGAGGGTCATGACCGCCGGGCCGCCGGTGTTCAAGGCGAAGGCGAACAGCGTCAGGCAGCCTGACAGGATCTAGATGATCGTGAACGAGACGGCGAAGTTGGAGAATGTCTTCATCCCCCGCCGCAGCTCCTGGGCGTACCCCAGGCTGTGGAGCTGGGCTTCGTCAGCCGATTGCGACCCGCTGGGTCTGTCGGACATCCCTCGAATCCTCCTGGGGCAGCGTACGATGGAGATGTGGCGGATTAGGCCGGTCCGCTGGGTTCCTGTCAATACGGAATCTCAAACGAGCGGCGTCCCATTCCAGCGCTGCCGGCCGCACGCGAATCCGAGGAGTTCCCGATGGGCGATCGTCTGGCGGGCAAGGTCTGCATCGTGACCGGTGCGGGCTCCGGGATCGGCCGGGCCACCGCGATCCGGTTCGCCGAGGAAGGTCGGACGAGTCGTCGTTCGTGACCGGCACGGTGATCGTGGCCGACGGCGGGATGACCGCCAAGTAATCCGTCGAAGTGGCAGCTTGAGGAGTCGGTGATGAGCAAGGAAGACCACGGCCACGCCAAGCATCCCCGCCTGCTCGAGCTGGAGGCGATGGTCGGCGATGGGCGGATCGACACCCTGGTCGTGGCGATCACCGACATGCAGGGCCGGCTGATGGGCAAGCGCGTGCAGGCCGAGGCGTTCCTGGCCGGGGTGATCGACCACGGCGCGCACTTCTGCACCTACCTGCTGGGTACGGACATGGAGATGAACACGCCCGACGGCTTCGCCCTGATGAACTGGGAGACCGGCTACGGCGACTGGATCGCCCGCCCGATCTGGGACTCGCTGCGGGTCCTGCCCTGGCTCGAGAAGACGGCGATGGTCCTCAGCGATGCGACCGACGAGGAGACCGGCGACGAGATCCCGGTCGCGCCGCGGACGATCCTCAAGCGCCAGGTGGACCGGGCGGCGGCCCTGGGCTTCTCGGTCAAGGCCGGCTCCGAGTTCGAGTACTACGTGCTCAAGGAATCGTGGGAGGAGTCGAACCGCCGGGGCTGGGCGATCCCGGAGCGCTTCGGCTACTACAACGAGGACTACCACCTGCTCCAGGCGACCAAGGCAGAGCCCCTCCACCGGCTGCTGCGCAACCAGATGACCGCCGCCCGGGTGCCGATCGAGTTCAGCAAGGGCGAAGCCGCGCCGGGCCAGCACGAGGTCAACATCCGCTACGACCACGTGATGGAGTCCGCCGACCGGAGCGTGATCTTCAAGCACGGGGCCAAGGAGATCGCCTACCTCAACGGCTGGGGGATCACGTTCATGGCCAAGCCGGACGCCAGCTGGACGGGCTCCTCGGGCCACCTCCACATGAGCCTCTGGGACAAGGCCGGCGACCACTCGCTGACCCACGATCCGGCCGCCGGGCTGCCCTACGGCATGTCCCGGACGTTCAGCCAGTTCGTGGCCGGGATGATGAAGCTGTCCCGCGAGCTGGCCATCTTCATCGCCCCCAACATCAACTCGTACAAGCGCTACGCCTCGCTGTCGTGGGCCCCGGTCAACGTGGTCTGGGGTCGCGACAACCGGACGACCGGCTTCCGGGTCGTCGGCCACGGCAACAACCTGCACGTCGAGAATCGCTTCCCGGGCGGCGACATGAACGCCTACCTGACCTACGCCGCGGCGATCGGAGCCGGCCTGTACGGCATCGAGCACGAGCTGAAGCTCGAGCCGGAGTTCAAGGGCAACGGCTACATCGCGACCGGCTGCCCGCGCATGCCGCGGGCCCTGTACGAGGCGATCTGGGAGCTCGAGAAGAGCGCGGCCGGGCCAGAGATCTTCGGCCAGGAGATCATCGACCACTACCTCAACGCCGCCCGCTATGAGCAGCAGGTCTACGACTCGGTGGTCCACAACTGGGACCGCGAGCGCTACCTTGAGCGCAGCTAGGCGTCTCGGGGCGGACCAGCATCGACCGACACCAGCCGTTCAAGGAGGACCGTTCGTGCGACTGACAGACAAGGTGGCGATCATCACCGGTGGCGGCGGGGGCATGGGCCGGGTGGCGGCCCAGCTGTTCGCCGCTGAAGGCGCCCGGATCGTCGTGGCCGAGTTCAGCGAAGCCGCTGGCTCGGAGACGGTCGAGCTCGTGCGGGCCGCCGGCGGCCAGGCCACCTTCGTCAAGGCCGACGTCAGCAAGGAAGCCGACGCCAAGGCCATGGTCGATCATGCCGTGGCGACCTACGGCCGGCTCGACGTCCTGTACAACAACGCGGGGATCATGCCGGAGGCGGACCATTCGGTCATCGACACGGACGTCGAGACATGGGACAAGGTCATGGCAGTGAATGTCCGCGGCGTGTTCCTGGGTTGCAAGTACGCCATCCCGGCGATGGAGGCGGGCGGCTCGGGCTCGATCATCAACATCGCCAGCTTCGTGGCCCTCCTGGGCTGCTCGGTGCCCCAGGATGCCTACACCGCCTCGAAGGGCGCCCTCCTGGCCCTGACCCGCAGCCTTGCCGTCCAGTTCGGCCCGAAGGGCATCCGGACCAACGCGATCTGCCCAGGGCCGGTGGAGACGCCGCTGCTCATGGACTGGCTGGTCAAGGACGAAGCCGCCAAGCAGCTCCGCCTCGCCCGCAACCCGACCGGCCGCTTCGGCAAGCCGGAGGAGATCGTGTACATGGCGATGTACCTGGCGTCCGATGAGTCACGCTGGACCAACGGCGCCCAGCTGGTCGTCGACGGTGGAATCAGCGTGAACTACTTCTGATGCACGAGCCCGAGCTGGCGATTGGGGTCGATGTCGGCGGGACCGGGATCAAGGCCGCCGTCGTCGACGTCAAGACCGGCGAGCTGGTCGGCGAACGGATCCGGGTCCTGACGCCGATGCCGTCCAAGCCAGGCGTGGTCGTGGCCTCGGCCGGGCGCGTCGTCGGCCGGCTGATCCGGGCCGCGAATTCGGCGGCGGCTGCCGCCGGGCAGCCCGTGCCGGTGATCCAGGCGATCGGCGTCGGCTTCCCGGCACCGGTGATCAACGGGGTGACCAAGACCGCCGCGAACGTCGATCCGGAGTGGGTCGCCTTCGACGCCCAGGCCGCCTTCAGCAAGGCCTTCAAGCGGCGGACCTGGGTGGTCAACGACGCCGATGCGGCCGGGGTCGCCGAGATGCGCTTCGGGGCCGGCCACGGGAAGCGCGGGGTGGTGATCGTGCTCACGCTCGGAACCGGGGTCGGCTCCGGGATCTTCGTCGACGGCCGGCTGGTGCCCAATACCGAGCTGGGCCACATGGAGGTCAGCGGCCGGGATGCCGAGCGGCGCTCGTCGGCCAACGCCCGCGTGCGACGCGGCCTGAGCTGGAAGGCCTGGGCCGAGGACCTCGACGAGCACCTTCGGGCGATCGATGTCCTGTTCAGCCCCAGCCTGATCATCCTGGGCGGCGGGGTGAGCAAGAAGGCCGACCGCTTCGTCCCGTTCCTCAAGACGCCGGTCCCGATTGTGGCCGCCCAGCTCCGCAACGAAGCTGGGATCGTAGGCGCGGCGATGGTCGGCGTCGAGCGCGAGACCGAGATGGTCCGCGAGGAGCGCGACGTCGCCGAGCATGGCCGGCCGCCCGAGGTGCAGCCACCGACGCTCACGGTCGTGCCCCCGGCGACGACCGCGGAGGCCGGTTGATCGACGAGTTCGCGGGCACGGTCCAGATCTCGACCACGCCCCAGGCGACGTGGGCGGTGATCCAGGATCCGGCCGCCCTCGGCCGGGCGCTGCCCGACTGCGAATCGATCACGCCGGACGGCAGCGGTGGCCTGAAGGTCGTCGTGGCGATCAAGCAGATGTTCATGACCGTGCGGGTGGATCTGCATGTCACCTACCACGACCTGGACGAGCCTCACCACCTCCGGCTCGACCTGGACGGCGTGCCCCGCGGCCTGGGCGGTGCCCTGCACCTGTCGGTCCCGATCGAGATCACGGCCATCCCGACCGGGGCGAAGGTCGACTACAAGGGCTCGCTCGAGCTCCAGGGGATGCTCACCTCGTTCCGCAAGCAGGTCCGTGAAGGCCTCCAGGCGCAGCTCGACCGGCTCGTCCGGAACATCGAGCGCGAAGCCAAAGCGCCGCCGGCCGGCTGAGCCACCGGACGTATGATCGACGCCCTGACAGGCCCCACCACGCGGGCTCTCATTCGAGGCGAGGATCTCCCGACATGACCGATCAGCCCGCGACGCTCGCGACTCCCAGTACCGCCCGGATGATGATCGGCGGCGCATCCGTCGACGCCGCCGACGGCCAGACCTTCGAGGTGATCAACCCGGCGACCGGCCTGGTCATCGCCACGGCGCCCCTCGGCGGGCGCGAGGACGTCAACCGGGCCGTGGATGCGGCACGCAAGGCATTCGACGATCCCAAGGGCTGGTCGAGCTGGTCGGCCAGCAAGCGCGGCCGGACACTGGCCAAGCTATCCAGCCTGATCAAGGCCAACCTGGAAGAGCTGGCCCGCCTCGAATCGCGCAACGGCGGCAAGCCGATCAGCGGCGCGCGGGGCGAGACGCTCGGGGTCAGCCTGGTCTTCGAGTACTACGCCGGGGCGGCCAACAAGGTCTTCGGCCAGACGATCCCGGTCAGCAAGCCCGGGCTGGACATCACCCTGCGCGAGCCGATCGGGGTGGTGGGCCTGATCGTGCCCTGGAACTTCCCGCTGCTGATGGCCGCCTGGAAGCTCGGGCCGGCCCTCGCCGCAGGTAATACCTGCATCCTCAAGCCCGCCAGCTATACCCCACTCACCGCCCTGCGCCTGGCCGAGCTGGCGCTGGAGGCGGGCTTCCCGCCCGGCGTCCTGAACGTGGTCACCGGACCGGGCGGCACGGCCGGCGCGAGCATCGCCGCCCATCCAGGGATCGGCAAGGTGGCCTTCACCGGCGAGACGACGACCGGCCAGGAGATCATGCGGCTGGCCGCCGGCAACGTGAAGAAGATCAGCCTGGAGCTGGGCGGCAAGAGCCCCAACATCGTGTTTGCCGACGCGGACCTCGACAAGTTCGCCCGCGAGTCGCCGTATGCCGTCTTCGACAACAGCGGCCAGGACTGCTGCGCCCGGAGCCGGATCTTCGTCGAGCGCTCGGCCCATGACCAGGTCGTCGAGGCGTTCGTGGCTGCGACCCGCAACGTCAAGGTCGGCGATCCCGAGGATGCCGCGACCGAGATGGGCTCACTCGTGAGCTTCCGCCAGCGCGACCGGGTAGCGGAGTACGTCACGATCGGCCAGGACGAGGGCGCCAAGCTGTTGTGCGGCGGCGATGCGCCGGCCGATGCCGCGCTGGCCGGCGGAGCGTTCCTGATGCCGACGGTCTTCGACGGCGTGACCAACGAGATGCGGATCGCCCGCGAGGAGATCTTCGGGCCGGTCGTCTCGATCATTCCGTTCGATACCGAAGCCGAGGCGATCCGCCTGGCCAACGCCACGCCGTATGGCCTGTCGGGCTCGATCTGGAGCCGCGATATCGGCAAGGCCCTGCGCACCGCCCGGGCGATCCAGGCCGGGGTCCTGTCGGTCAACTCGAACAGCTCGGTCCACACCGAGGCCCCGTTCGGCGGCTACAAGATGTCGGGCATCGGCCGTGAGCTGGGCATGGGCGCCATCGACATGTACACCGAGACGAAGAACATCTTCATCGACCTGGAGTAGGCCTCGGCGGGCCGGCCTGCAGCAGATGAATACAAACGACCGGGCGGCAACCTTCCTCGTCGCGTTCCCGCATCCAATGCAGAACACCGCCCGATTCGAGGCCGAACGTGCCGAACCTCGGCATCGGATGCACAGAGTTGACCAGTCGAGGCGGAAACCTGTTGGTTGTATTCACGTGGTGCAGGTCCGCCTGACCCTGACCGGCACGGGCCCGGCCGGACGCACGAGCCGGAACGTCAGCCTTCCCAGGCGCGGCGTTCGGCGTGGATGTCGCCGGGGCGCAGGTCGGGGTGGCGGCGGCGGAGCCAGTCGCTCAGCGCCCAGTAGGTCGTCTTGAAGGCGATCTCGGGCCACGGGATCGCGCCGGGCTCGAAGGCCGTGATCTCGGTCGCTTCGGGGCTCGGCCGGAACGCGCCGCCCACGATCCGGGCCTCGAAGACGAGCACGACAACCGCCGCCTCGAGGCGTGAGTAGAGGCCGATCACCTCGCCGGGCTCGATCAGCAGGCCGGTCTCCTCGAGGGTCTCGCGGATCGCGCCCTCGTTGACGGTCTCGTCGATCTCCAGGAAACCGCCGGGCTGAGCCCAGGCGCCGACGGCCGGCTCGATCCCCCGCCGGATCAGGACGACCTTGCCGTCGTCCGTGATCGGCAGCGAGGTGACGACCAGGCGGGGATTGACGTAGGCGATCCAGCCGCACGCCGGGCAGACGAGCCGGTCGCGATGCTCGCCGTCGACAGCCCCGAACACCAGCGCCGTTCCGCACCGGCTGCAGTTGTTGAGGGCCGAGGCCATCCAGGCTGGCACGCCACCACCCGAGGCGATGTCGGTCGAGCGCCCGTCAGGACCGCGAGTGCGCCGGTCCGGGACGGCGCCCGGGTCGTCGCTCATGCGAACAGCACCAGCAGCGCCACCCCGATCAGGACGACCCACAGGATCGCCGCCGTCGCGACCCACGCCAGCCGGAACAACCCCTTCGTCCGGTCGACGGGCATCCAGGCCCATGCGGCGCGCCAGATGCGCAGGATCGCGTCGGCATTGGCGACCGCGAGGAGCGGCGCCCCAACCAGGACACACACCTTGATCAGCGGGCTGCCGATCAGAGTGCCCAGCTCGAGGGCGGAGATGGCGATGAACCCGGCGATGAGGCCAGGAACCGAGAGCAGGACATATTGCTGCTGGAGCGGCGTTGGTCGTGTCTCCGGGACGCTGCGGGGCGGCAGGCCCGCGAGGCTGGGCGGCAAGGGACCCGGCACGGGCCGGGCCCCGCCGCGGGGTGCGGCGACGGCCGCGGGTGCCACGGCGCACGTGGGTGCGGCGACCCGACCGGCCTCGGGCACGGCCTGGCGATCGAGGACCGGCATCCCCGGTTCCCAGCGTTCGTCGTCCATCGCGCCCGAATCGGTCATGGCCCGAGTGTAGGCGCGACCGCCCGCAGGGGCCGATCACGCCGGGACGGGCTATCCCGGGCGGTTCGACTCGTCGTCGAGGACAGCCTGGGTCTGAGCCGTCCGGTAGGCCGCTACCCGGGTCCGGACCTCGGAATCGGCAAGGGCCAGGATCTCGGCCGCCAGGATCGCCGCATTCTCGGCATTGCCGATGGCGACGGTGGCGACGGGAATCCCCCGGGGCATCTGGACGATCGACAGCAGCGAATCGAGCCCGCCCAGGTGCTGGGTCGGGATGGGCACCCCGATCACCGGCAGGATCGTCTTGGCCGCGAGCATCCCAGGCAGGTGGGCGGCGCCGCCCGCACCGGCGATGATCACCTGCAGGCCGCGGTCCGGCGCCTCCTCGGCGTAGCGATAGAGCAGGTCGGGGGTTCGATGGGCCGAGACGACACGCAGCTCGTTCGAGACCCCGAGCTCGGTCAGCAGTGCGGCGGCCTTCTCGAGGACGGGGAAGTCCGAGCGGCTGCCGCCGACGATCCCGACCCGGACCGGCCCACGACCGGCTCGCACAGTCCCACTCGCCATCTACTCGCCCTGGGCCTTGGTGAAGCCTTCCGCACCATTGAAGACGTGGAGCTTCTCGACATGGGTCCAACCCGGCTGGCGGGCCGCGACCAGGGCCTGGAGCGCAAGGAGGTCGCCTTCGAGTGCCGGACCGCCGTCGCGGGTGAGGAAGCGAGCACGCAGCAGGCGGACCCCGTCGGACGAGAGGCCAACCGAGGGGTAGACCTTCGTGCCCCGGCTCTCGATGAAGTGGAGCTCGAACGGCCCGCCCGCGGCGACGCCTTCGAGCTCGGGGCCCAGGCGGCCCGCTTCGTCGCCGGTCTCGATGAAGATGTCTAGGCCGACGGTCCGGCGCTCGATCGCCGCGTACCGTTCGGCCCCGTACGACCAGCTCGGGAGCGCGGCCGGCGGCTGGGCGTCGGCGGCTGACGCACGGCGTGCCCTGAGCGTGGCCGGCCCGCGACCGAGGTTCGCGATCACGGCGTCGGTGAAACCGGTCGTCGACGCGGCGGTATCGACATCGCCGCCGGTCTGCCGGACGAGGTCCTGGGTGGTCGCCGTGCCCTCCTCGAGGGTGACCAGGACGGCATCCTCGACCCGATCCGCCGCGGCGTCCTCACCCAGGTGGCGGAGCATCATCACCGAGCTCAGGATCAGGGCGGTTGGGTTGATGACGTCCTTGCCGGCGTATTTGGGCGCCGAGCCGTGGACGGCCTCGAAGATCGCCACGGAGTCGCCGTAGTTGCCTGACGAGGCGAAGCCCAGGCCCCCGACCAGCCCGCTGGCGAGGTCGCTGATGATGTCGCCGTTGAGGTTGGTCGTGACCACGATGTCGAACTGGTTGGGCTGCTTGGCCAGCTGGTGGGCGACGTTGTCGATGATCAGGTGCTCGGCCTGGATCTCCGGGTATTCGGGCGCCAGCTCCTCGAAGACCGCCTTGAACAGGCCCTCGGTCATCTTCATGATGTTGGCCTTGGTCGCCGCGGTGACCTTCGTGCGGCCCTCCCGCCGCGCGAGCTCGAAGGCGTAGCGGATCACCTTCTCGGAGCCTTTCCGGCTGATCACCTTGAGGCACTGGCCGACGTCGGGCGTGACCATGTGCTCGATCCCGGCGTACAGGTCCTCGACGTTCTCGCGGACGATCACCATGTCCACGCCTTCGCCAGCGTAGCGGGTTGGCACGCCCGGCAGCTCGCGGGCGGGCCGGACGTTGGCATACGTCTCGAACAGCTTGCGCAAGGTGACGTTGGCGCTCTTCTCGCCGAAGCCGACCGGCGTCTCGAGCGGCCCCTTCAGGACGACCTTCGTGCGCTCGATCGAGTCGCGGGTCTCGGCCGGCACGCCCGACGTGTCGCCGGTCTGGAAGACGCTGGCCCCGGCCGCCGCCTCCTCCCAGTCGACCTTGACGCCCGCCGCTTCGATCACCCGGACGCCCGCCCGGACCACTTCCGGACCGACGCCGTCGCCGGGGATCACGGTCACGGGGTGCGGGGCAGACGGCATCGGCGGGTCACTCCTGGCTGGGATTCGCGGCTCGCCAATTCTAGCCGCGCCGGAACGCCGGCCAGCACGAGGGCTAGCCGGTCGAATCGGTCGGTCGAACCTCGACGCCGTTGCCGTCGGTGCCCAGCGCCGGCCACTCCCCGGCCATGGCCAGGGCCGCCTCGAGATCCTGTGCCTCGAGGATGATGAACCCGCCGAGGAGCTCCTTGGTCTCGATGAACGGGCCGTCGGTCGAGCTCAGGCTGCCCCGCTTGCGCTGGATCGTGCGGCCCGTGGCCGGCGACGCCAGCTCTTCCCCGCCCCGGACGTGCTTGCCGTGGGCCCGGAACCAGGCCTTGTGGAGCTCGACGTAGGCGGCCCGCTCATCGGCCGGCATCGCCTCCCATTCCGCGACGCCCTGCTCGCCGACGTAGGTGAACATCACGAACTTCATCGTTCCGATCTCCCAACCCGGCGACCACCAGGGCCGCCCTGACGACGAGACGAATCGACCCGCGGGGAATCGACGATGTGAGACCGGACCGCAGGAATCAGCTCCAGCTGAGCTTGTCCCGAGCCTGGACCGCTCGCTCGAGGGCGTCTTCGGGGCTGGCCCCGAGGACGGTCAGGTGGCCCATCTTGCGGCGCTCGAAGACCTGCCGCTTGTCGTACAGGTGGAGGTGGACGGCGGGATCGGCAAGGGCCGCGGCCACACCGGCCGGCTGCGCGGCGCGCCGTTCGCCGCTGCCCAGCAGATTGATCATCGCCGCGGCACCGTGCGCCGCCGGGTCGCCCAGGGGCAGGCCGCAGATCGCCCGGATGTGCTGCTCGAACTGGCTGGTCGCGGCGCCCTCGATCGTCCAGTGGCCGCTGTTGTGGACCCGCGGGGCAAGCTCGTTGACGACGAGCGTGCCGTCGCCGAGCAGGAACAGCTCGACGGTCAGCGTCCCGACAACCTCGAGCGACGCGGCCAAGTGAACCGCCAGCCCCTGCGCCTGGGTCGCGATCTCGGCGCTCACCGGCGGCGGCGCCGGGACGAGCGTCTCGAACAGGATCCCGGCGTCGTGGCGGTTGCGACCGGCCGCGAACGGGAGAGCCGTGCCATCGAGCCCACGGGCGACGACCACCGACAGCTCGCAGGCGAAATCGAGCTCTCGCTCGAGGAGGAGGCCGGCGTCATTCGCCGGCCGCTCAAGGTCGCGCCAGGCGGCGTGGACGTCACCCGACCCGGCAAGCCGAACCTGGGAGCGACCGTCGTAGCCGCCGATTGCCGCCTTGAGCCGGAGTGGGAAGCCCAGCTCGCGAGCGGCGGCGTCCAGCTCGGCCTGCGTTCGGACCTCGCGCCAGGGCGCGACGGCCGCGCCCGCGCCCTCCAGGAATCGCCGCTCGGCCAGGCGATCCTGGGTCACCTCCAGCGCCCGGAGGCTCGGCCGAAGCGGCCGGATCCCGGCGGCCGCCCGGCCGACGGCCGCCGCCACGTGCTCGAGCTCGTAGGTCACGACCGCGCTCGTCCTGGCCAGGCGCTCCGCCGCGCCGACATCGTCGTAGCCGCCGACGATCACCTCGTCGGCCACGGACGCAGACGGGCAGTCGGGATCGGGATCCACGATGGCGATTCGGTAGCCCATCGCCCGGGCGGCCATGGCCAGCATCCGGCCGAGCTGGCCGCCACCGATGATTCCGATCGTGGCCGGAGGCACGATCGGACCGCCGCTGTTCGTCACGACCCGAGTGTACGGGCGGGCCTCAGCCCTCGGGTGGGGTGCCCGCCGGAGGCTAGGTCGTCTTCAGCGAGCCTCGGCCGAGTGCCTTGGCCAGGGCCTGCTCGTAGGCATGCCAGACCTGCTCGGCTCCGGCCAGTCGCTCCTGGGCCTCGGGTGAGCCCGGCGCGACGTCCCTAGAGCGCTGCTCGGCTCGCTGCCAGGACGCGTACAGGCGATCGACCAGCGTCTGGTCCTGCTCAGATGTCGTCATCAGTCGGCTCCGCGTCCGTTCACTCCGTCATCGTGGGCGCCTGGACCTTGCGGGCGCATTACGTCGGCTCCTGAGCCTGGTCCACGGCCAGCTCGTAGGCCAGCCAGAGCCGATCGACATCGCCCTTGAGTGACGCCGCCTCGGCAGCCTCGGGTGCGACCGCCCGGTAGCGGCCGAGGGCGTCGAGCCAATGGTCAAAGGCAGCGCTTTCGCGATCGGACAGCGTGGCCTGCGGTCGCCCGTTCCAGCGTTGGCGCGGGTCGGTGCCGGTGGCGGTGCTCCGAGCGACATCCATTTCGACTGAGCCTTCCTTCGTGCGCGAGAGCCCCGGAGATGCACGCCGGGGCTCTCGCGCGTGTTGTTGTCAGCGGGGTCGCGGATTGAGGAGCACGGCCCCGATGGAGGCTCCGGGTCTCTGCTCTGCGGCGAGTTCTCCGGGCGGCTGGGCAGAACGTACGGGCACGCTCGCTACGACCCAATCGCCATGAACGCGGCTGACGTTGCAAGGGCATTACGCCGGTGGCTCTGACCGTCGGTTCGGGCGAACCGCGTCCGACAGCGGTAGTACCGTCTGCGCGTGGCCTTGCCTGACCTGGAGATCGTGCCCCTGACCGCCGAGACCTGGCCGGCGCTGACCGCCCTGTTCGAAGAAGGCGGCGATCCGCGCTGGTGCTGGTGCCAGTTCTGGCGAAGCACGGGCTTCTCGGGGACCGCCAGGGAGATCGCGGCGCAGAGCCGCGAACGTCTCGAGGCACAGGCGCGCAGCCCGCGCACGCCGGGGCTGGTGGCCCTCACGCCGGACGGGGCCGCCGTGGGCTGGGTCAGCGTGGGTCCACGCGAGGACTTCGAGCACCTCGAGCGCTCGCGGGTCCGGCCCCGGCTCGATGACCTGCCGGTCTGGGCGATCGTCTGCTTCGTCGTCGGCAAGCGCGCTCGCCGCCAGGGGGTCGGCGCCCAGCTGCTCGACGGCGCGATTGCCTACGCCCGGGGGCAGGGCGCTCCGGCCCTCGAGGCCTATCCGGTCGACACCTCGCAGGGCAAGCCGACCGGCCCGACGCTGTACACCGGCACCCTCTCGACGTTCCTGCGCGCCGGCTTCCGGATCGAGCGCCAGGTGGAATCGAAGCAGGCGACGGTCGTCCGCGAGATCGTCCGGCTCGACCTGCGATGAGCGGTCGCCGGCCGATCGTCGTCGACTGCGACACCGGGATCGACGACAGCCTGGCCCTGCTCTACCTGCTCGCCTCGGACGACGCCGAGATCGTGGCGATCACCTGCTGCAGCGGCAACGTCGAGGCCCACCAGGTCGCCGAGAACAACCGGGGGTTGCTGGAGCTCGTCGGCCGGTCCGGGATCGAAGTCGCGCTCGGGCGGACGGTGCCCCTGGTCCGGCCGCTGGAGATCACCCCCGAGACCCACGGCCCACGCGGCGTCGGCTATGCCGAGCTGCCTCCGGGCCGGACGCCACTCTCCCAGCGCCACGCCGCCGACCTGTTCGCCGAGGCAGCAGGCCGCCGGCCCGGCGAGCTGACCCTGCTGTGCATCGGACCGCTCACGAACCTGGCGGTTGCCCTGGAACGCGAGCCCAGCTTGCCCCGCCTGCTCCGCCGGCTGGTGGTCATGGGCGGTGCGTTCCGGGTCCCGGGCAACACCACCCCGGTCTCGGAGTGGAACGTCCATTGCGACCCGGATGCCGCCCGAGCCGTCATGCGCGCCTGGAGCGCGGCGATCGAGGCGGACACGACCGTTCCGCGGATCCTGGTCCTGGGCCTCGATGTCACCGAGCAGGCGATCATTCGACCGGCGGACGTCGTCGCCCTGGCGCACCGGGCGGGCAGCCGGCCCGACGACACGATCGCCGTCGCCCGGGGCGAGGATCCGCTGCTGGCCGAGCGTTCCGTGGCCAGCAACCCCGTGGTCCGGTTCGTGGCCGACGCCCTGCGCTTCTACATGGAGTTCCACGCCCAGTACGACGGCTTCTACGGGGCGTTCATCCACGACCCGCTGGCCGCCGCGGCGGCGCTCGATGAGCGCCTCGTCCAGACCCAGGCCGTCGCGGTGGACGTCGAAACGGGCGGCGATCTGTCGGCCGGCCAGACGATTGCCGACTTCCGCGGCCTGTGGCACCGCGCGCCGAACGTGGATCTCGCCGTGGCGGCCGATGCCGGCGCCTTCCTGGAGCGCTGGATCGAGCGGGTCGGCGGCTTGGCCGAGCGGCTGGGAGTAGCCGCCGGGGTATCGGACGTGGCACCCTAGGCGCGAGGGAGTCTCGAGGGCCGGCAAACGTCCGGATCATGCGAGCAGGCAGGTTCGGAGGATCACACCGATGGGCTGGATCTCGCGCCAGTTCTCGACGCGCACGATCGTGCTGATGCCGATCGCCATCGCGATCAACATCGTCCTGGGCGTGGCCGTGCAACAGGTCCTGAAGCTGCCCATCTATCTCGACTCCATCGGCACGATCCTGGTTGGCGTGCTCGCGGGCCCGCTGGCCGGGGCGCTGACGGGCATCCTTTCGAACATCATCTGGCAGTACGCGCCAGGCATCGGCGGCGGCACGATCGGCCCATTCGCGATCACAGCGGGCGTCATCGGACTGATGGCCGGCATCTGGGGCCAGCTCGGGATCTATCGGACGCGGCCGGCCTCGCGGCTCGTGCTTATCCTCGCCGCGGTCACCGCAGCGGTGATCATCGCCGTGGTTGTCCTTCCGATCCTCAACAACCCCGCATACAGCGATCCCGCCAACGGTTATCCGAGCTGGGTATTCACGGCGATCGAGGTCATTGCGATCGTGGCGGCAATCATGGTCGGCGGTTTCATCCTGCTGTCGAGGGACCTGGCCGGCTTCTGGGTCGCCCTGGCCGGAGTCCTGACCGGGATCGTGGCCGCTTTCGTGTCGGCGCCGATTGCGGCATACGTGTTCGGCGGCGTCACGGGCTCCGGCGTGGACGTGATCGTGGCGGCGCTCCGTCAGGGCGGTTCTGACGTCATCCACGCGTCCCTCGGGCAGGGCCTCTTCAGTGACCCGATCGACAAGACGATCACAAGCTTCGTCGTGTTCATCATCCTGGCCCGCATGTCGCGCCGGATCATCGCCCGCTTCCCGAATGGCGAGCACCTGGTTGGACCGAACGTCGAGTAATCAAGCAGCATCGTTCGCCCGCGCACGGAGACCGACCTGACTGCTGTTCCTGACTTCGTCCTGCGGCCGCCTGCAGGGTTCTACCGCAGCCTGAACCCGACGACGAAGCTCGTGATCGCGCTGTGCACCGCAGCGCTGGCATTCGTCCTGCGCGGCTGGCTCGCACCGATCGTCGCATTGGCCGTGGTGGGAGCCACGGTTGCCGGCGCCCGCCTCGGGCGTTCGTTCGTGCCGTTCGTCCTGGCGACGATTCCGCTGCTCATCTCGATCGTCCTGATCAACTCGTTCCTGTACCCGGGCGCCCATGACACCGTGTTCACGATCGGCCCATTTCGGGCAACCGCCACCGGGCTGACGGTGGCTGGTCAGGCCTCGCTGCGCATCCTGGCCTTCGCCCTGAGCGTCGCGGTCTTCGCGCTGACCACGCCCACCGACGACCTGCTGGCGGACCTGGAACGGCGCGGTCTGGGCCGGAGGGCCTCGTTCGTCGTTGGCGCGGCGATCCAAACGATCCCGCGGCTGGCCGCGAGAGCCGGGGAGATCGCCGATTCCCAGCGAGCGCGAGGACTGGACACGCAGGGCTCGCTGTGGCGCAGGGTTCGGGGAGTCGTGCCGCTCGCTGCGCCGATGATCTCCGGCGCGCTCTCCGAGGTCGAGGAGAGAACGATGGCCCTCGAGGCGCGCGCGTTCTCGGCACCGACTCGCCGCGCAACGATCCGACCGATTCCCGACGACCCGGCCGAGCGGCTCCTTCGGTGGGCTCTCGGACTGGCCACGATCGTCCTGATCGCTGCGACCGTCACCGGCCACCTGGCGTTGCCGTGAGCGTCCTCGCACTCGCCGGCGCTCGCTACCAGTACGCCGGCGCGACGGACTGGGCGATCGACGGGATCAGCATGGAGATTGCCGCTGGCGAGGTTGTGGGCGTCTGCGGCGCCAACGACGCAGGCAAGTCGACGTTGTGCCTGGTCGCCGCAGGGCTGGCACCCGGCTCGATCGGTGGCCGGCTCGAAGGCTCCGTCCTCATCGGTGGGACCGCGTCTCGCGAGCTGACGCCGTACGCAGCCGCCGAGCGCTGCGGGATCCTCTTCCAGAACGCCAGCACCCAGCTGACCGGAACCACCACGACCGTCTGGGAAGAGATCGCCTTCGGGCCGCGCAACCTGGGGCTCGGTCTGGCCGCGATTGTCGAGCGGGTGGAGTGGGCCATGGGCCTGGCCCAGGTCGGCCACCTCGTCGACCGCCAGCCCGACCGGTTGTCCGGTGGGCAGGCCCAGCTCGTGGCCCTGGCCTCCGTGATCGCGATGCGCCCTGCAGTCCTGGTCCTTGATGAACCGACCAGTCAGCTCGACCCGGCCGGAACCCGCCTGATCGGCCAGACGCTCGCCGCCCTCGCCCGGGATTCTGGCACCGCCCTGCTAATCGTCGAGCACAAGACGGACCTCCTCGATGAGCTCTGCCAGCGGGTCGCCGTAGTCAATCGCGGTCGATTGGTGCTGGAAGGTCCGGCGACGACGGTCCTCGAAGACTCACGTCTCGAAGAATGGGGCGTCGAAGCGCCCTCGCGGGTACGGCTGGCAGCGGCCGTTCGGGCCCGCGGCCTTGATCCGCAAACCGTGCTCGGGGCGGGTCCGGAACGATGATCGAGCTGCGCGGCCTGGTCCACGTCTATCCCGACGGAACGCGCGCGGTGGACGGCGTGGACCTGCGGATCGAGGACGGCGAGCGGCTGGCGATCATCGGCCAGAACGGGAGCGGCAAGTCGACCCTGGTTCGGCACCTCAATGGGCTCCTGCGGCCGACCTCCGGCGAGGTCCTGCTGGACGGTCGGCTCACGGCCGATCGGCGCGTCGCAGCCCTCGCGGCCAAGGTCGGCCTCGTCTTCCAGGATCCGGATCGCCAGATCTTCGCAGGCCGGGTGCGGACCGAGGTGGCGTTCGGGCCGCGCAACCTGGGGCTCCGCGGCGGCGTGCTCGATGCAGCCGTGACCGGGGGCCTGGTGGCCGTCGGCCTGGCCGACCAGGCGGAGCGCAACCCGTACGACCTCGGCTTCTCGCGGCGGAAGCTGCTGGCGCTTGCCTCGATCCTGGCGATGGGCACCCCGACCGTCGTCCTCGACGAGCCAACGACCGGCCAGGACCTGCGCGGCGTCGAGCGCATCCAGGCCATCGTCGCAGGCCTCCACGCCGAAGGCAGGACGGTGATCGCGATCAGCCATGACATGCGCTTCGTGGCCGAGACGTTCGCCCGGGTCGTGGTGATGGAGGCGGGCCGGGTCACCCTGGACGGGACGCCCTCCGACGTCTTTGCGGCCGCCAACTGGGCCGCGCTGGCGCGAACCTACGTCGAGCCGCCACTCGCCAGCCGGATCGGCGAACGGCTCGGCCTCGGATCCATGCCGACGGATGCCACCCTGGTCGACGCGATCGTCGCGGCGGGAGGGCAGGGGCTCCGCCACTAGGCAGACGGGGCCTAGTCGGACGGGCCCGCGATCCGGCGAGCGCCCACGACGATCAACAGGAACGACGTCTCGACCACGTCCACGCCGGCGATCACCAAGGCGACGATCAGCGGCAGGGCGTTGCCCAGCAGCCAGCCGGCCCCAGCGGCGAAGGCGGCCACGGCCAGGAACACGAAGCGCACCCCCCGAATCAGGGTCCGGAAGTCGTCGCCGTTGGACAGCCCAGTCAGCGCCCGGCGGAGCAGCTCGACGCCGAGCCAGGCCGCGACACCCACCAGGGCCGCCCGAACGATCGCCGGCGGCGTGACCAGGTCCTGGAGCAGGCCGGCGTTCCAGCCGAAGGCCGTGCCCACGATCAGTGCCGCCAGGCCCAATCCGAGCGGCCAGTACAAGCGAGCCGCTGGACGATCCATCATTCGGCGCCCAGCGCGACCTCGAACACCTCGCCGTCGACGATCCGCCAGGCCCGGATGCCGGGCTCGCCGGTCGCCGGATCGGCCTCGGACTCGGCGAGCGAGATCAGCAGGTATAGCGCGTCGGGGTAGAAGGCCAGGCCGATATCCGTCGGCGATGGCCGCGCCGGCGTGTGGGTGTGGGAGTGGACGATGCCCCAGATCTCCTCGTCGTTGCGATCGGCCTCGAGGGTCACCGCCAGCAGCTCGATCGAGTCGATCTCGTAGCGATAGGGCGACTTGGCGGCGTTCCGGGTGGCGATGAACCGGAGGGCCTGCCCGCCGTCGACGGGCGTCCCGGAGCCCACGATCAGGCCGCAGGCCTCGTTGGGGTAATCGCGCCGGGCGTGCTCGGTGATCTCTGCCCGGATCTCGGCCGGCAGCTCGGCCGACGCCGGGCCCGGGTGGCTCACCACCAGTTCACGCCGCCTTCGAGGTCGGATTCCATCTCGTCGAGGTCACGGTTGAAGGTCCCCGCCGAGAGGTACTTCCAGCCGCCATCGGGCAGCAGGGCGACGATCGTGCCGGCGGTCATCTTGCGTGCCTCGCGGGCCGCCGCGACGAGCACGGCGCCGCACGACGGTCCGGCGAAGATCCCTTCGCGATCGACCAGGTCGCGCAGGGCCGCGATCGCATCACGGTTGCTGACCAGGTACTTCGCGTCGAGCAGGTCCGGGTCGAGGATCTCGGGCACGAAGCCATCATCGAGTGAGCGCAGGCCCTGGACGTTCTCGCCGGGCAGCGGCTCGGCGGCCACGATCCGGACACCGGGCTTGGCCCGATTGAGGAATCGGGCGACGCCCATCAACGTGCCGCCCGTGCCCAGGCCGGCGACGAAGACATCGATCTCGGGGCAGTCGGCCAGGATCTCCGGGCCGGTCGTCGTCTCGTGGGCCAGCGGGTTGGCCGGATTGCCGTACTGGTACGGCATCACGAAGCGGGGATCCTTGGCCACCAGGTGCTTGGCCAGGGCGATCGCCCCGTTGCTGCCCAGGTGGCCGGGCGAATCGATCACCTCGGCGCCGAACAGGGCGGCGAGCTGGCGCCGTTCCTGGGTCACGTTGTCGGGCATGACCAGGGCCACCCGATAGCCCTTCCGCCGGCCGATCATCGCCAGGGCAATGCCGGTGTTGCCCGAGGTGGGCTCGAGGATGATCGAATCGGGCTGAAGGCGGTGCGACGCCTCGAGGTCGGCGATCAGCGCCCGGGCGACGCGGTCCTTGACCGAGCCGGTCGGGTTCATCATCTCCAGCTTGGCGAAGATCCGGACGTTGGGGTTGGGCGACATCCGGGGGATCTCGACGAGCGGGGTGTGGCCGATCGCGTCGAGGATGCTGTCGTAGCGGCCGCCGTGCGGGCTCAGGGCCTCGTGGGCATGCTCGTGCTCATGACCCGGTTGGTGGTCGTTGGCGTGGCCCGGAGGCTCCCTCAGCGTGACCATCGGCTCAGGGCCAGCGCGACCGAGCCGCCGGTCGAGCCACCCGCCATGGCCGGCAGGAGGCGAACCTCATCGGCGGGCGCAACCGCGGTGGACTCGCCACCCAGGTAGCGGATGTCCTGGCCGTTGACGTACACGTTCACGAACCGATTGAGGCCGCCCTCGGGCGTCCGGATCTGCGATTCGAGCGACGGATGGGCGCTGATCAGGGCGTTGATCACCTCGCCGACCGTGCCCCCGGCCAGGTCGAGCTGCTTGGCACCGCCGGCCGACGCCCGGAGGACGGGCGGGATCCAGACCGTGCTCATCGGGCAGCCGGATTGATCGCTGACGCCCCGACCGCCGCGCCAAGCGCGAACGGCACGTCCTGGCCGACCGGCAGGGCGACCGCCTCGCCCTTGGCCCGGGCGGCAACCGCCTCGTCGGAGCAGATCGGGCAGTGGGGATCGCGGCGCAGCTTCAGCTCGGTGAACGAGCCCTCGAGGGCATCGAACAGGAGCAGCCGGCCGGCGAGCGACTCGCCGATCCCCAGCAGGAGCTTGAGGACCTCGTTGGTCTGGAGCAGGCCCATGATCCCGGGCACCACGCCCAGCACGCCGGCGACCGAGCAGCCAGGCGCCAGCTCGGGCGGCGGCGGGGTCGGATAGAGGCAGCGGTAGCACGGGCCGTCGTACGGCTTGAAGACCGTCAGCTGACCCTCGAAGCGGAAGACGCTGGCGTGAACGACCGGGATCCCGGCGATCACTGCGGCGTCGTTGAGCAGGTAGCGGGTCTCGAATGTGTCCGTCCCGTCGACGATCACGTCGTAGCCCTTGATGATCCGCTCGACGTTGTCGGCGACCAGCATCTCGTCATGGCCGACCACGTTGATCCCGGGGTTCAGGGCCAGCAACGACTTGCGCGCCGACTCGACCTTCTTCTCGCCGATCCGATCGGTCGTGTGGACGATCTGGCGCTGCAGGTTGGACAGGTCCACGACGTCGAAGTCGATGATCCCGATCGTGCCCACGCCGGCCGCGGCCAGGTACAGCGAGGCCGGTGAGCCGAGGCCGCCGGCGCCGATCAGGAGGACCTTGGAGTCGAGCAGCTTGGCCTGGCCGGCCGCCCCGACCTCGGGGATCAGTAGATGTCGGCTGTAGCGAACCTTCTGCTCCGGCGACAGGACCGTGGGCGTGACCCACGGCAGGCCCTGCGACTTCCAGCCCTGGAAGCCACCGGTCATCGAGACGACGTCGGTGTAGCCCATCTCGGCCAGCGTCTTCGAGGCGAAGACCGAGCGGATTCCTGACGCGCAATAGATGACGATCGGGCGCGAGCGATCGGGCGCCTCGCCCTCGATCTTGCTCTCGAGGTGGCCCCGCGGGACATGGACAGCGCCGGGCAGATGGCCGGCTTCCCACTCGTGCGTCTCGCGGACGTCAAGGAGGAGCGGCGGGGCCTTCGATTCGCGCTGGATGTCCACCTCGCCGGCGGACACCTCGCGGACCTCGGCGCGCGCTTCGCGCAGGATGTCGGAATAGGACTTGGTCATGAGGGCGGAATTGCTCCGGAAAACGACGGGCTGGCGCGGGCTTCGTGCCAGGGCGGGTCAGGCTCGGCGCTGGCGCGCCGGGCGAAGATGACGGCCGGCCTCAGGCCGGCGTGAGACACCTGCAGTGGCCGAAGTGAACGGTCACGACGTGGGTCACGGCATCGCTCACGGTTTGGCCGCCTCGGCGGAGGCCGGAGCCTCGACGGCGGTCGCTGAGTCGGGCTTCTCGGCCAGGGCGTGCTCGAGCGTCTCGAGGCTGAGCATCGCGCACTTCAGGCGGGCCGGGCTGATGTCGATCCCGAGCAGGTCGAGCAGGTCGTCGGCGCGGAAGGCCTCGGCCTTGTCGACGGGCATGCCCATGATCTCGTCGGTCAGCAGCGAGGCGCTGGCCTGGCTGATGGCGCAACCGCGGCCGGTGAAGGCGATCTCGGCCACCACGCCGTCGCGGACGCCGATCTGCATCGTGATCCGATCGCCACACAGCGGGTTGGCGCCTTCGAAGCTGGCCGTAGGGGCATCGAGCACGCCGAAGTTATGCGGCCGGCGGTAGTGCTCGAGGATGTAGTCGCGGTAGAGATCGTCCATCTGGTCCGGGAGTGTAGCGGTTCGCCGCCCGGATCCAATTCCGAGCGATCTGATCAGGATTAAATCCTAGCCCGGTCGGGGAGATCCCGTCAACGACCAGGGGCGAGGTCCGGGCACGTCTGTGATCATCCCCGGATGCGCATGCCGCCTTCAACCGGCCGAGCCGATGTCCACATCCATCCGAGCGGCAGCTGGGCCGACGCCCGAACGCCGGATGCGTTCTACGACGCGCTGCGGGTAAGTGGCTTGCAGGTCGCCGTGCTGACCGAGCACGATCGGATCGATGTTGCCGAGGAGCTGGTCGCCCGGTCGCG
>DATGGC010000164.1:0-4449 GCA_035308745.1 Candidatus Limnocylindrales bacterium
CGGCCCTGACCGGCTCGAGCGCCGATGACATCGTGGCCTACAACAACCTGACCGACCAGACCCTGGTCATCGGCCAGGTCCTGATCGTGCCCGACGCGCGGGGCAAGGGAATCGTCGACCCCGGTCCCAAGCCAACGACCACGAAGTCGAGCTCGGGCAGCAGCAGCTACTACGGCTCGAAGCCCAAGACCCCCGCCAGCTACACCGGCGGAGCCTTCTATTGGCCCGTGCCCGGCGGCTGGATCAGCCAGTACTTCCACGCAACCCACCCGGCGATCGACATCGCCGCGCCGGAAGGCACCCGGGTCCTCGCCGCTGCGGCGGGCACGGTGATCTTCGCCGGCTGGAAGGACAACGGCGGCGGCTACCAGGTCTGGATCGCCCACGGGAGTGGCCTGTTCACCACCTACAACCACATGTCGGCCGTCCTCGTCCACGTCGGCGAGCACGTCGGCCGGGCACAGCAGGTCGGGCGGGTCGGGATGACCGGCAACGCGACCGGCCCGCACCTCCACTTCGAGGTCTGGCACGGCATGGTCTGGGGTGACGGCGTCCGGGTCAACCCGCTGCCGTACTTCTAGATCGCAGCCACCCGGCGCCCGCGGCAGGGCAGCCAGTGGTGTGCGACGATCGCCAGCATGTTCCTCGACCAGGTCCGGATCCTCGTTCGCGCCGGTGACGGCGGCGATGGGGCGGCCACCTTCCGCCGCGAGGCCCACGTCCCGCGTGGCGGACCCGATGGCGGCGACGGCGGTCGGGGCGGCTCGATCGAGCTTCGCGTGGATCCCGGCCAGACGACCCTGCGCGAGTACCGCGACCACCGCCAGTTCAAGGCCGGCTCCGGCGGCCGGGGCACGGGCTCGAAGCGCCACGGCAAGGCGGGCATCGATCTCAGCCTGACGATCCCGCCCGGGACCGCCGTCTACGACGACGCGACCGGCGCCCTGCTGGCCGACCTGGTCAGCATCGAGCAGGTGACCGAGGTGGCCCGTGGCGGCCGGGGTGGCCTGGGCAATGTCCATTTCACCACCGCCATCCACCGCGCGCCCAAGCACGCCCAGAAGGGCGAGCCCGGCGAGGAGCGTTGGCTCCGGCTCGAGCTCCGGCTGATCGCCGACGTCGGCCTCGTCGGCCTGCCCAACGCCGGCAAGTCGACCCTACTGGCGGCGCTGACCGCGGCCACTCCCAAGATCGCGGACTACCCGTTCACCACCCTCGAGCCCAACCTGGGGGTCCTCGACCTGGGCCTCGACGACGGGCGCCGGCCGACGATCGCCGACGTGCCGGGCCTGATCGAGGGCGCCAGCCTGGGCGCCGGTCTCGGGCACGCGTTCCTGCGCCACGTCGAGCGGACCCGGGTCCTGGTCCACGTCGTCGACGGCTCCTCGCGCGACCCGGAGTGGGATCACCAGGTGATCCGCGATGAGCTGGCGGCCCACGATCCGGGCCTGCTGGCCCGGCCGCTGCTGGTCGCGTTCAACAAGATCGACCTGCCGGCCGCCGCCAAGGCCTGGCCGGCCTTCCGGGCCGCCCGGGAACGCGACAGCCTGGCCGTGGTCGCGGTAGCCGCCGCCCGCGGCGACGGGCTCGACGAGCTCCGGGCCGACCTCGCCGCGATGCTGCCCTCGGGCGAGGAGCTGGGCATCCCGCCCGAGCCGGCCGGCGTCGTGGTCCACACCCTGGCCGGGATGGACGAGGGCTTCAGCGTCGAGCTGGATCCCGACGGCGCCTTCCGGGTGAGTGGCCGGCGGATCGAACGGATCGCAGCCCAGACCGACTTCGAGAACGAAGAGTCGGCCGAGCGCTTCCAGCACGATCTGGCCCGTCTCGGGATCGAGACCGAGCTGCGCCGGCAGGGCGTCGCGGCCGGCGACACGGTCCGCATCGGGCGGGTGGAGCTGGAGTGGGATCGCCAGCCCTGGGAGAACGGTTGATCCAACCCGACGCGCTGGCCGGGGCAGTGGTGGAGGGGACGGTGGGGCCGGCGGTTGGCCTGCTCGGGGGGACGTTCGACCCGATCCACAACGGCCACCTGGCGATCGCGGCCCAGGTCCGTGATGCGCTGAGCCTGACCGGCGTGACCTTCATCCCGGCCGGGGTCCCGCCCCACAAGCCCGGCCAGGCCGTGAGCCCGGGCGTCGATCGGGCGGCGATGATCGCCCTGGCGATCGCCCATACGCCAGGATTCAGCCTGAGCACGATCGAGCTCGATCGGCCGGGCCTGTCCTATACGGCCGACACCCTGGCTGCCCTGGCCTCTGCCGGGCGTCCGGGATCGGGCCTGGAGTTCATCCTCTCGGCGGAGGCCTTCGCCGGCTTTCCCGGCTGGCACGAGCCGGGCCGGATCCTCGACCTGGCCCGCCTCGCCGTCGTGCCCCGGGCAGGCGCCCGGCCCATCGACTCGGCCTGGCTCGATGCCCAGCTGCCCGGCTGGCGGGAGCGGGTCGATTTCGTCGAAGCGCCTCCGATCGACATCTCGGCCTCGGTCATTCGCGATCGCGTGCGGGCCGGATTGCCGATCGACGGGCTGGTGCCGGGGGCGGTCGCCGACTACATCCGGACCCATCGCCTCTACACTGACGCCCTGTGAAGAAGTCTGAATCAGTGCCCAGCGACGCCACGACTGCAGCCAAGCCCAGGATTGCCACCGCGGCGGTGACCAAGCCGCGCGCCGCCAAGGCGCCGGCGACCAAGCCCGCAGCCGTCAAGGCGCCCGTGGCGGGAACGCCGGACGCTGCGACAAAGGCCGTCCCGAAGCCACCGGCCGCTGCGAAGCCCGCCAAGCCGGCAACAGCCAGGTCAGCAAGGTCGAAGGCGACCAAGCCTGCCGCAACGGCAACCGGGCGCGCCGCGGCCAGGACTGCCGCCAAGACCGCCGCCACGTCGGCGCCCGAGGCGGCACCCCACAGCATCGGGCTTCCCAAGCGGCCCCGGCCGGCGCGCAAGGTCGCCGCATCCGCGCGCCTCGACATGGCCCGCCGGATCGTGGCCCTGGCCGAAGACAAGAAGGCCGCCGACATCCTGCTCCTCGACCTCGAGGGCCTGACCACCCTCGCCGACGCCTTCGTGATCTGCTCCGGCGGATCCGAGCGCCAGCTCGAATCGATCGCCGACGGCATCGTCCGGGGCATGCGCGCCGAGGGGATCCGGCCGATCGGCACCGAGGGATTGCCGGCCTCGCACTGGATGCTGGTGGACTTCGGCGACGTGATCGTCCACATCTTCACGCCGCCGGAGCGCGACTACTACGGCCTCGAGAAGCACTGGTCCGAGGCCAAGGCGGTCCTGCGCGTCCAATAGCGGGTACCGGGAGCGATCCTCTGCGGATGGTACGGATGGGTCATGTCGGTCCGTCCCCGCGATGACGAGCATCTGACCCCTCGGACACCACGGGTGTCCCGGTCAGAGGTCCAAGGATCCGTGTCCCGCCTGCGCGAACGTTGCCCGACCTGCGATCACAAGCTGGTGATCACCCGTTTCGACACGACCTTCCGGCTGCCCGACCGAACCGAGCGGCTGTGCTTCGGGATCCCCGCCGGCCTGTGCGAGGACTGCAGCCAGCTGTACATCGACCCTGACCTGATCGAGCTGCTCGACCTGGGGGACAGTCGTTGCGTCTTCGCCATCGAGAGCGACCTGGTCGTCCAGGAGCAGGCCTGGTCGAGCGCCGAGTAGGCGCCATCGTTTCCCCGCGGCAGGCGCTAGCCCCGGACGACGAACTCGCGTAACCAGAGGCTGAACCCAAGGCGCGTCGCGCCTTCCCCGGATCCGCCCGTCCCCGAGCCCTTGACCGTTGCGTCGAGCTCGAGCAGCCCGCCCAGCGCGGCTTCGAGCTCCGGGCCGCTCCAGTGCCGCGACTGGGTTTCGAGATTACCGGCCACGAACTCGTGGACCTTCATGGCCCGGGCCGTCGCCTGGATCGTGGCGCCCTGGGCCCGCCGATCGGCAAACTCGAGCAGCTCCCGGATCCGGCGGTGGAGCCGGACCAGGATGACCGGCTCGGGCTCGGTCGCGAGGGCTCGTTCGAGATGACCGAACGCGGCGGCCTGGCGCATGGCCGTGGTGTCGATCAGGGCGAAGACCGACGCCGGGACGACCTCGACCACGAGCGCCCTGACGTCGTCGACAGTCAGCTCGGCGTCGAGCTTGTACAGGGCGGCCTTGTCGAGCTCCGACGCGGCCCGCTGGCCGAGCCCGCTCAGGTCGGCGTCACGATCCCGGCTGGTGCCGCCGAGCCGCTTCGTCAGCTCCTCCGCCGCGCCCTTGCCCAGGTGCAGGCCGATCGCCGCAGCCCGGTCCTGGATGAAGCGGGTCAGGTTGCCCTGGGTCAGGGCCGGGATCAGGCGGGCCTCGCCACCGGCGGCCACGACTGCCTCGCGCAGGGCCGAGCGGCCGGCATCGAGCGGTCGGCGGTCGGTTGGCAGGTCCTCGAGTGGATCGACGAACGCG
>DATGGC010000165.1:0-4205 GCA_035308745.1 Candidatus Limnocylindrales bacterium
GATGGAGCGCTACCTGACTGGCGACCTCGGCGGCATCTGACCCGCTGCGCCGCCGCGGCCGAGCGGCGATCATGGGCAGGAACGCAACGTCGCCCACTGGAGATCTACCGGCATGGACCACTTCGACTTCATCATCATCGGCGCCGGGCCGGGCGGCGAGGCGGCGGCCAACGAGGCGCGCTCGCGCGGGGCGAGCGTCGCGGTGGTCGACGAGGACCTCTTCGGCGGCTCCTGCCCGCACTGGGGCTGCATCCCCTCGAAGTCGCTCCTGAACGCCGCGGCGCGGCACGCCGGGGGCGGCGACTACGACTGGCCGCGCGCCTCGGCCCGACGCGACTACATGATCAACCGCGAGAAGCGCGACTATCCCGACGACTCGAGCCACGTGAAGGCCCTCGAGGCTGCCGGCGCGGTCACGTATCGCGGCCAAGGCTCGCTGAACGGACCCGGCAAGGTGACCGTCCGGCACGACGACAAGACCCATGAGCTGACCGCCACGAATGTGTTCATCGCCGTGGGCTCGGGCACCAAGGTCCCGCCGATCGAGGGGATCGAGACGGTCCACACCTGGACGAACAAGGAGGCGACCGGCGCCCGCGAGCTGCCCAGGAGCCTGCTCGTCCTGGGCGGCGGCCCGACCGGGGTCGAGCTGGCGGAGGTCTACGCCCGGTTCGGCGTTCCGACCACGGTCGTCCAGTCGGGCAACCGGTTGATCCCCACCGACCATCCCCGCAACTCGGAGGCGGCCCGGCTGGCCCTGATCCGGGACGGCGTCGACGTCCGGCTCGGGGTCCGGGCGATCAAGGCCGAGGCGGGCATCGGACCCGACGGCGCCGACGTGATCCAGCTCGACAACGGGTCGACCGCCCACGGCCACGCGATCCTGCTGGCGGTGGGCCGGACCTTCCCGCTCGAGCCGCTCCACCTCGAGACGGTGGGCATCGACATCAAGGATCGCAACGCGCTGCCCCACGACGGCCGCCTCCGGATCCAGGACGGCCTGTACCTGATCGGCGATCCGGCCGGGCCCGAGCTGCACACCCACCAGGCCCACTACCAGGGCCAGGTCGCCGTCCGGATGGCCCTCGGCGACCAGGTGGTGCCCGATTACCGGGCCCTGCCCCGGGCGACGTACACGGATCCCGAGCTGGCGTCGGTGGGCGTGACCCTTGAAGAAGCGCAGGCCGCCGGGCTCGACGCGTTCGAATGCGTGGCCGACTTCGCGACCACGGCCAAGGGCTACTCGGTGGAGGCGACCTTCGGGCACGTCACGATCGTGGTCGACCGCGCGACCCATGAGCTGATCGGCGCGGCGATGGCCACGCCCGACGCCTCGGCCGCGATCCACGAGTGCGTGGTGGCGATCAAGGCCCACGTGATGATCGAGGTCCTGGCCGACACGATCCACGCATTTCCGTCGACCTCACGGATCTTCAACGGCCTATTCGACGAAGCCTGGCGCAAGCTCAGCTAGCCCGGCCCCCACGCTCGTCGGCGGTCGCGCCGCCCAGGGCCCGGTCGAATCGGTCCGCGCGCCGGTATATCTCCTGTATATCCTCGGGCACTGGGCGATTCCACGGGACGACCCGATGGCTGTGGACGCGTGACCCCGGCTCGGGCTACGGCGTGCTGATCGTCACCGTGATCGTCGTCTGAACCTCTGCAGACAGGCCGCCGAAGCCGGCGTCGGCACCGCCCTCGCTCGAAAGCGACCAGGTCACTGCCCCGCCTCCGACCGAGGTCGGCGCCCCGAGCGGCAGGGGCGGCATGAGCCCGACCAGCGAATAGGTCCCGCCGACCCCGCCGCACAGGCCGTGGCCCGTCTTCGTGCACGCGGTGATCGTCTCCTTGGCGAAGGTGAAGATCGGGTTGCAGAGCGTGCCGCTCACGCCCTGCCCGTCCTCCTCGATCGTCGTGTCGGCGGTCCCTTCGGCCAGCCCGGTCCAGACCATGTGCTGTTGAAGGATCTGCTGGAAGGTTCCGGTCAGGGAGCCATCGCCGGCCACGGTGATCGAGACCGGACCCGTGCCCGAATCGTTCGAGCCGCCGCCTTCACCGAGGTCGATCTCGCCCTGCGGGATGATCGTGGTGGACTTCGTCGCGAATGTCCCGACGTACGTTCCTGCCGGCAGGCTCACAGTGCAGGACGCCGTGCCGCCGGACGCGGTCGCGCTCGAGGGCTTGGGCGAGGCCTGCTCGTGGTAGTGCAGGAAGGCATCGGTGTAGCCGCGGGCGTCGAGGATCTCGTTGAGGCTGCCCTGGACCTTCTCGAGGGTCGGGTTGAGCAGCTCCTGCTGGACGAAGCCCCGCAGGAGACTGGGCACGAACCCGAGCAGCGCGTTGGTGAGGGCGTTGCGGAGCTGGGTCAGTTCGGGCCGATGGGCGGCGACCGGCATCTCGTCGGCCTGGGTGACGTCCTCGCCCGTCGCCTGGCCCGGGTCGGGGGCCACGGTGAATGCCCACGTCGCCTGGCCCGTCTTGTCGGTCGTGTCGTTGCCCTTGGTCGCGTCGTCGCCGGCCAGGAGCGCGGCCGTCCCGCCTTCGGTCGTGACCGGGCCCCAGGTGATCGGGATGCTCTTCGAGCTGAAGTCCGGCAGCTGGATCTTGGCAACCGCGGCGCAGTCCTTGAGGATTGCCGGCCAGTCGGGCAGGTCTCCCGCGGTGATCGTCGCGACATAGCTGCCCGGCCGCGCGCTGCTGCCGAGGTTGAAGTCAGGCCCGAAATCGCCGCCGGTGACCGCGACGTGGACGCCGTAGGGCAGGAGCGAGGCGATCTGCTCGGCGACCCCGGAGATCGTCGCGGCGACGCTCCGGATGGAGCCCAGGACCTCGTCGGTCACGCTCGTGATCACGCCTTCGACGAAGCTGTGGAGGACGTCCACCGCGAAGTTCCAGATCGTCACGAAGATCTTGCCGATCACGTTGCTCGGCTCAGCGAGCTTGAGGGCATCGAACAGGCGGCTGATCGTGGTGTGGATCCAGTTCGCCGCGTCGGAGCAGATCCCGCCGACCGGGTCGGCGAGGAGGATCGGATCCAGGCCGTTCGCCGGCTGCCCGACGTCGGCCAGCTGGCGACCGCCGGTGAGCGCCGCCGCCGATGCCGATGGTGCGGGAGAGCCCGCAGGGCTGGCCTGGCCGCCGCCCGTGGCCAGGTCCGAAGCAAACAGGAACAGGACGAGGCCCGGGAATCGAACGGTCGCCGGATTCAGCAAGTTCTGGCCGGCCATCACCGCCCGGGCGAGGGCGGCGCCCGGCGAGTCGACCGCGGCGACGTAGCTCGCGAGGAGGACCGAGGCCGGCGCGGCGTCGGTGGAACCAGCCGGGATCGGCATCAGGCTGTCGAGCTCGGCCCCCGACCAGCTCGCCCCGGTCCAGACCCCGACCGCCAGGGCATGGGCCTGGAAATCGAGCAGCTCCAAGGGGCTGGCAGCCGCCGTCAGCGGAACCTCGGGCGACAGGCTCGAGCTGTCATTGAACGTGGCGATCCCGGCCCGGGCCAAGGCGGCGACCATCGCCGACGTTGTGTCGGCGGTGTAGCTCGCGGCCGTCAGCCGGTCGGCCAGGGCCCACGCAGCCGGATCGATCGGCGCGGTCGCGCCCGTGGGCGCAAGGCGGGCGGCGACCGCCGTGCCAGCTCCGGCGACCGTCGTGCCGGCTCCGGCGCTCGCGGCCGGCGCCGGGCTGGACGGGCTCGCGGCGCAGCCGCTGGCGATGATGGCGATCGCGAGCAGGACGATCATGCCCATCGCTCGCGATCCGAGGCGCGGCCGGCCGGTCATCGGCTAGAGGGCCGCGAAGACGTCGTTGCAGACCTTGCCCATCAGCTGGACATAGGCGAGTGCGTCGGCATCGGTCACGGTGAACTGGTAGATCCCGGTCGCCGGGGTCGTCGTCATCGTGATGTCCGGCGGGTCGTTCGACTGGATCGTGCAGGTCGCGTTGCCCTTGTGCGCCTCGAGCGAGGGCGACGTGTGGTCGGCGACGGGTTCGTTCCAATAGGCCATGTCGCCGACTCCACTGATCGCATGATCGGCGTTGCCCTTGAGGGTGTTGTACGAGGTCAGATCGGCATCGCCTGGGTCCCAGGTGAACGAGAACGAGGTCGTGCCTCCGCTGAACTGGTAGCCGCAGGCGAAGTAGCTGCTGTTGTCAGCGGTGTTCGTGATCGGGAACGCGAGCAGGGCCTGGACGTCGGCCTGGGGAAT
>DATGGC010000166.1:0-4993 GCA_035308745.1 Candidatus Limnocylindrales bacterium
CCGAAGCGAGTGGTTCGAGACCAACGATGTAGCGGGCCATCGCCAGGCCGATCAGGTGCGAACCCACGAGCACCGCCCGGAAGTCGGGCTGGTCCGGCGCAATCGCCGCGACCAGCCGGAAGAGGCCTTGCCGGCCGAGGAAGTCACGCAGCAGGATCGCGGCGTCAGGCCCGGTCATCGCCGAGCGGACGAGCCCCGTGAGGATGGGGCGGACCGCGGGCTCGTCCCACAAGCCCAGGAAGAAGCGCACCAGTCGCTCACCGACGCCGTCCCGGCCCGGACCGACAAGTTGGGCCTGGAGGGTCGTCGCGTCGAAGGGCAGGCTCATCACCGTCAGGAACAGGCGCTGCTTCGTCCCGAAGTAGTGGTGGACGAGGGCGGGATCGACGCCGGCCCGGGTCGCGATGCTGCGCATCGTCGCCCCGTCGAAGCCCAGCTCGCCGAACGCCTCGCGGGCACTCTCAGCGATCCGCTCGCGAGCCCCGCTCTCGCCGGGGCGGCGACCGGAACGCGCCACAACTAGGCGATCTCGCGCCGGATCGTGGTCCCGGCAAGGACGACGAACAGGATCGCGATCCCCACCAGGTAGGCGATGTCGAGCTGGAGGCTGCCGTCCGACAGGCCCGCGCCCCGGACCAGGACGGCTCGCAGGCCGTCGATCGCGTGCGTCATGGGCAACACCCCGGCGATCGGCCCGAGGGGGTCGGGCAGCGAGTTGACCGACCAGAAGACGCCACCGAGGAGGGCCTGGGGCACGATCACGATCGGGATGAACTCCAGGACCTGGAGCTCGGTCCGGGCGTACGTCGACAGGAAGATCGCCAGGTTCACCGCGCCGATCGCGGTCAGGAACAAGACCACGAAGGCGAGGGCAGGACTGCCCGCGCTGGTGATCCCCAGCCCGACGTTGAAGCTGGCCAGCGGTCCGATGCCGGGCACGGTCAGGACGCCGAGGGTGAAGATCAGGATCAGGACCACCTGGATCGTGGCGAAGAAGCCGAAGCCCAGGCTGTAGCCGACGACGATCTCGCTCCGCCGGACGGGCGTGGCGAGCAGGCGCTCCAGGGTGCCGCCGGTCCGCTCGCGCAGGAAGCTGATCCCGGTCAGCACGAAGACGAAGAAGAAGCCGAAGAAGCCGATCAGCGCCGGCGCGAACGTGTTCAGGACGTCGCCGGCCGGCGACCCGTAGATCGTCTCGTGCTCGATCGTGAGCGGCGCCCCCTGGCTCACGGCGCGCTCGATCAGGCCGGCCACCACCTGGAGCCGGGCACCGTCATCGGCCGGCGCCTCGCCCAGGGTGATCACCTGGATCGCCGCCGAACCGCCCGCGAAGGGCGCCGGCGCGACGATCACAACGTCGGCTCGTCCGTCCTGGACCGCCGCTCGGCCGCTCGCCGCGTCCGTACCGACATCGACGACGGTGATCCCAGCTTGTGCCGCCGCAGCGCTCAAGGCCTGAGGCACGCGGGTGTCCGCCGGGCCGCCGAGGGCGACGATTCCGAGCCGTGTCTCGATCGGCTTCTCGTCCCGGATCACGAAGCCAAGCAACGCCAATACCGCGAGCGGGGCAATGATCAAGAGCGCCAGCGAGCGCCGGTCGCGGCGGACCTGCTGCATGACCCGTCGAGCGATCGCCGCCACCCGCCGCCGGCTCATTGCGGATGGCTCGCGGTCGTGACGCCGGACAGCTTGAGGAACGCGGACTCGAGATCCTGCGTACCGGCTTGCTGCCGGATCTCGACGCCGCTGCCGGTCGTCAGGACCCGCCCGGCCCGGATCAGGACCAGCTCATCGCAGCGGTCGCCCTCGTCCATCACGTGGCTCGACACGACCAGCGTCGTGCCGGCTGTCGCCAGGCGCCGGAAATGATCCCAGAGCTGGTAGCGCAGGACCGGATCGACGCCCACCGTCGGCTCGTCGAGGAAGACGACCGCCGGCCGGTGGACGAGCGCACAGGCCAGTGACAGGCGCCGACGCATGCCCCCGGACAGCTCGAGGATCGGCGTGTTGCGCCGATCGCCCAGCTCGACCACGTCAAGGGTCTCGGCGATCACCGCGTCATCACGCTGGCCCGACATCGCCGCGAAGAACTTCAGGTTCTCCCAGACCGACAGCTCCGAATACAGGCCGTCGCTCTGGGTCATATAGCCGATCCGGGCAAGGAGTGGTCGCGAGGGCATCGGCGTCCCGAGCACCGTCACGGACCCGGAGGTCGCCACCGCGAGCCCGACCATCAAGCGGATGAGGGTGGTCTTGCCCGAGCCGTTCGGGCCGAGCAGGCCGTAAATCCGGCCCGCGTGGAAGGACAGGTCGATCCCGTCCACGGCATGGATCTCGCCGAACGTCTTGTGCAAATCGCGCGTCTCGATCGCGAGCTCGTCCGGCCGCATGATCCCCATCTCGACAGAATTCTACAAGTGATGAATTACCGGGTCAATCGGCTCGACTCGCGGTACGATTGAGTCGCAATGGATCGACCTCGCGTGATTGCCGGCACGGTGCCACCGCCTGCGGTCCGGGCGATTCCCGGGCCCGGCCAGGAGTCAGTCTGGGATTACCCGCGGCCGCCGCGCGTGGAGCCAGTGCCCGAGCGGATCCGGGTGATTGTCGACGGGTATGTCCTCGCCGACTCGGTCGGAGCGCTGCGCGTCCTCGAGACGGCCGGCGCGCCGGTCTACTACGTGCCCCCGGTCGACGTCCGAACCGATCTGCTCATGCCCACGGCTCACCACACGTTCTGCGAGTGGAAGGGCGAGGCCTCGTATTGGTCGATCGTCCTGCCCGATCGGACGATCGCGAACGCGGCCTGGGCGTACCCCGCGCCGATGGCTGGCTACGAGTCCCTCCGCGACCACCTGGCGTTCTACGCCCAGCTCGTCGATGAGGCCTGGGTCGGCGACGAGCGCGCCACGCCCCAGCCCGGCCGCTACTACGGCGGCTGGGCCACCTCCAGGGTGGTCGGCCCGTTCAAAGGCGAGCCCGGTACCCAGGGCTGGTAGGCCCCGGCGGATCGTCCCGGCTGATAGCCCCGGCCGGTCCTCCTCGGGTCTGTTCCAGACGGCCCGAGCGACGTCCGTTATCGCCTGGGGCGATGAGAGCGGCGCTTTGCAGGCGCTCGACGGGCCTTGCCGGCCACGGTTCCCGCGAATCGATTGCCCCAGGCGATCAAATGCCCGTTCCAGGCCGGTTTGAAGGCCAACGCCGAGGTCGATTCCCGCGATTTGATCGCCTGGGGCGATAGCCGCCGCCGGCGCGGTCACGGGGCGACCCGCCTCAGCCCGCGACGATCTCCTGGAGGGCCGCGATCAGGCGATCGACCTCGTCCGCGGTGTTGTAGTGAGCGAGCCCGATCCTGAGGACGCCGCCGGACTCCTGGAGGCCGAGCCGTTCGATCAGGCCCTGGGCGTAGAAGTTGCCATCCCAGGTCGTGATCCCGCGCTCGCCCAGCGCCTCGGAGACGGCTCGTGGCGCGTGGCCGTCGAAGGTGACCGCCGCGGTCGGGGTTCGCTCGTCGAACCGGGCGTGGTCGGTGATCCCCCACAGGTGCGCGCCGGGGATCCGCTCCAGGCCATCGGCCAGCCGCCCGTACAGCTCCAGCTCGTACGCCCGGATCGCCCGCATCCCGGTCTTGAGGTTCAGGCGCCGGCCGGCGAAGCGCGCAAATTCCGCGGCATATCCGCCACCGAACCGCTCGCCGACCCAGCCCAGGTAGTCGACCGCCGCGAGCGTGGCGGCGATCGCCTCGAAGTTCGGCGTCCCCGTCTCGAAGTGGTCGTGCGCCGGCCGAACCTTGTACGGCGGCAGGCCGTCGAGCACGGCCTCCTTGCCGTACAGCACGCCGGCATGCGGCCCGAAGAACTTGTAGGCCGAGCAGACCAGGAAGTCGGTGTCGAGCGCCTGGACGTCGATCGGGCCGTGCGGCGCGAAGTGAACGGCGTCGATGTACGACAGCGCGCCGGCGACATGCGCCCGGCGGACGATCTCGGCGACCGGGTTGATCGTGCCCAGCGCATTCGAGGCATAGCCGACGGCGACGAGCCGGGTCCGGTCGCCGAGCTTGCGATCGAGATCGTCGAGGTCGAGGGTGCCGTCCTCTGCGTGGATGTCGACCGTCTGGACGGTCACCCCGCGGTCCTCGGCCATCGCCCGCCAGGGCGACACGTTCGCCTCGTGGTCGAGGGTCGTGACCACGATCTCGTCGCCGGCCTGGAGTGTCTTGCCGATCGAGCGGCTGAGGTGGAACGTGAGCGTGGTCATGTTCGCGCCGAACTTGATCTCGTCGCCGCTCCGCGCGTTGAGGAACTCGGCGACCCCGGCGTGGGCGCGCCGGACGACCTCATCGCTGCGATGGCTGGTCAGGAAGGCGCCGCCATCGTTGGCGTTCGACTCGGTGTAGTAGCGGCTGATCGCGTCGATCACGCCCTGGGCGACCTGGGTCCCGCCTGGGCCGTCGAAGAAGGCGATCGGCTGGCCGTCCTGGGTCAGCGACAAGGCCGGGAAGTGGGCGCGAATCTCGGCCACGTCGTCGCTGCTGAGCTGGCTGGTGAGCTGGTCGATTGCCATGCGCGAACGGTAGCAGGGCGGGCGCGGGCCGGATCGGAACGGCCTGCACCCGTACAATCCGGCGAGTGACGAACTCCCTGCCGGAAGGCCGCCTCGGGATCGGGGCCTATGTCGCGAGCTGGGGCGCGCCGGGCAAGCCCGCGCCGCGCTGGAGCGAGATGCGCGAGATCGGCGTGGGGCTCGAGCAGATCGGCGTCGACACGATCTGGGTCGCGGACGAGCCCGGCTTCTGGGAGCCATGGTCGCTCCTGCCGGCCCTGGCCCAGGTGACGTCGCGGGTCGAGCTGGGGCCGCTCGTCCTGTCCACGGGCTATCGCTCGGCGGCGCTGGTCGCGTCGATGGCCGAGTCGTTCGACGAGGTCAGTGGCGGCCGCCTGGTCCTGGGCATCGGCTCGGGTGTGGGGCCGACCGACCACCGGTGGGCCGAGCT
>DATGGC010000167.1:0-2204 GCA_035308745.1 Candidatus Limnocylindrales bacterium
TGGGCAGATGGCAGCGGGTCAGGTGCCCGGGTTCGATCTCGGTCGCCTCGGGAACCTCGGTCGCACAGCGGGCAATGGCGATCGGGCAGCGCGGGTGGAAGCGACACCCTGACGGCGGCTCCAGCGGGCTGGGCGGCTCTCCGCTGATCCGAGGCACGCTGCCCTGCTCCGAGCCATCGCCCCTGGGTACCGGTGACAGCATCGATGCGCCCAGGGCGGCTGAGTAGGGATGGGCCGGGGTGCCGAAGACGGATGTCGTTGGACCGATTTCCACGAGGACACCCAGGTACATCACCAGGACCTTGTCGGCCAGGTGGCGGACGACCTCCAGGTTGTGCGAAATGATCACCATCGTCAGGCCGAGCTCGGCCTTGAGGTCAGCCAGGAGGTTGAGGATCTGGGCCTGGATCGAGACGTCGAGGGCCGAAACCGGCTCGTCGCAGACCAGCAATCTCGGCCTCGTGCTGATCGCCCGGGCGATGGCGATCCGCTGGCGTTGGCCACCTGAGAACTCATAGGGATAGCGCCGGCTGTCCGCCGCTCGAAGTCCGACGAGGCCCAGCAGCTCACGCACGCGCTTGTCGCGGTCGGCGCTCGAGATCTGGCCGGCGATCATCAACGGTTCGGCCACGATGTCGCCGACACTCATCCGCGGGTCGAGTGACGTGTACGGATCCTGGAAGACGATCGCCATCTGGCGCCGGAGTGGCCGCAACGCGCCTCGGCTGAGATGGGTGATGTCGATCCCGTCGAAGACGATCGTCCCCTCATCGGGCTCGATCAGCCTCGTGACGCAGCGCGCCAGGGTCGACTTCCCGCAGCCGGATTCGCCGACGATCGCGACCGTCGACCCGGTCGCCACGTCGAACGACACGGACTGCAAGGCCTGCACGACGTGGTGGTTCCGTCCGCCGAAGCCGGTTCGAACGCTGAAGCTCCGGGTCAGGCGGTCGACCCCGAGCAGGTTGGCGGACTGGTCAGCCATCATTCGACCCGGCAGGCCGGCCCGCCGGCTGGCTCGAGGCGCCATCGGGCGTCGGAGCGGCCCGAACAGCGGCGACCATCGCTGCCGCGACCAATCCCGACTCCCGGTGTCGGGTCTGGGTGTCGAGGTGGCAGGCGAACACGTGGCCCGGCTCGTCCGGCTCGACGGCATCCGGTGGATCCGTCGTGATGCAGGGCTCGAATCGAAACTGGCAACGCGAAGCAAACACGCAGCCGACCGGCGTCTGGTTGAGGCGGGGCGGGACCCCCGGGATCGGGATCAGCCGGCCGCCGACCTGGAGGGCCGGCATCGACCGCAGCAACCCCCAGCTGTAGGGGTGCTCGGGTCGACCGAAGAGCTGCCGGGCAGGAGCGCGCTCGGCGATCCGGCCGGCGTACATCACGAGCACGCTGTCGCAGGCCTGGGCCGCGACGCCGAGATCGTGGGTGATCAGGATTGCCGCCGCCCCAAGCTCCCGGGTGAGCCGGCCGAGGAGGTCGAGGATCTGGATCTGGGTCGTCGCGTCGAGGGCCGACGTGGGCTCGTCGGCGATGATCAGCGACGGCCGGTTGATCACGGCCATCGCGATCATCACCCGCTGTCGGAGCCCTCCGGAGAGCTGATAGGGATAGGTCCCCAGGCGGCGCTCCGCGTCGGGAAAGCCAACTTCGGTCAGGCACGCCACGACACGCCGGCGCAGCTCAGGCCGGGCTACCCGCTCGTGCGTCGTCAGGGCCTCGCCGATCTGTGAGCCGATCGAGCGGACCGGGTTCAGGGAGGCCATTGGATCCTGGAAGATCAGCCCGATCTCGCGACCACGGATGGCCCGCAGGTCGCGATCGGGAAGCCCCAGGAGCTCGCGCCCGTTGAACTGGATCGAGCCGGTCACCGCAGCGTTCCCCGGCAGCAGCCCGAGGATCGCCCGTCCGGATGCGGACTTTCCCGAACCCGATTCGCCGACGATGCCAAGGACCTGGCCAGGCTCGACGGTGAACGACGCCCCGCGCACGGCGTGCACGGTGTCGCCTTCCGTATCGAACGTGATCGTCAGGTCCCTGACATCGAGGGTTGCCATCGGCACTACCGCTCGGTTGTCCAAATCCCCAGGCTCATGGGCATTTGCCCAGAGTCGTGAGGTCGAGCTGGTACACGGGATGAATGAGCAGGCCGCAGTAGCCGTCGGCGACCAGTGAGACCCGGACGCCGTTGACCAGCGGTG
>DATGGC010000168.1:0-1531 GCA_035308745.1 Candidatus Limnocylindrales bacterium
CTGGGCTGACACCGGGGCGCGACCATCCAACGCCCAGTCGACGTTGCCCGCCCGTTGGTCTTTCTCACGCAACAAATCGCTGATTTCCCCGGCTCGAGGGCGTCGGCCGGGGTTGGCCGAGCGGCAAGATATCCCGGCCCACGCTCGCGGCGCGACAAACTTCGCTCCGGAGAGTAGCGATGCGGCTCCGGCGAGCCTGATTCGGATCCCGTCAGGGCCGATTCCGAGCAGTTTGTTGCGTCAGAAGGACCAATGACCGGGCGGCCCGCGCGCGACGCGGTCGCCGCCCGTCGCGACCGAATTGAAACTACTCCTAGCGGACAAGTAGGAGTTACAATCCGTGCTCCGGCCGCGCCCCAGTCGCGGATCGACAGGATCAGGAGCACGTTCGAAATGCCACAGTCCATCCCCACGGGTGCCGCCGCGGGGCTGCCGCCCGCCCGGATGATCGATCCGCGGGGCCACCGCTTCGGGGCCGGGCTGTCGGCCATCCTGATCGCCGCCTCGTTCGTGCTCAACCAGCCGCTCGGCGTGCTGCTCGCGTTCCTGTCGATCGGGGTCAGCGGCGCCTTCGGCCTGAAGTACTCGATCTACGGCGCGATCTGGCGCCGGGTCGTGAAGATCGCCCACTTCGGTCCGCCAACCGAGATGGAGCACGAGTATCCGCCGCGCTTCGCCCAGGTCTTCGGCAGCGTCGTCCTGGCCGTGGCCCTGATCCTGTTCGTGGTCGGCCTGCCAATCGTTGGCTGGCTGCTGTCGGGCGCGGTGGCTGCGCTCCAGACCGTGCTCGCCGTGACCGGCTACTGCCTCGGCTGCCGGCTGTACTTCCTGCGCTGGTGGGTCCCGAGCCAGGTCACCCGCCTGTGGACCCGCGGCGCGAGCTCGCCGAGGACGCCCCTCCGCTACAGCTGACGGCGGCCTCGCGGGCTGCGAGTCGCCGAGGGCTACGAGCCGCCGCCGAGCGCCGATGCGCCGAACTGCCGAACTTGGGACGATTGTCGTCACCAACGGAACGAGACAGGCGCCACCGCCCCCGGCCGCTACTCCCGGCCGGGTCGCGTCACGTCGGGGCGCCGATAGGGCCCGGTCACGATCACTTCGACCATCTCGTCGAGCGGTTGCGTTCCGCCCCGGACGAGGTGATAGGCGTGGTGGATCTCCGTGTCGCCGGCCGCCAGCATCGCGTTGACCGGGCAGTACTTCGTCGCCGACAGCTCGATCGACCGGCGCAGGGCCACCGGCTCCACCGAGCCGGCCATCTCGTGGACGACGTCGATCCGGGTGAACACCTGCGGATACGCGTCGCGCTGGTCGCCCCGGACGTGGATCTCGTAGCGCTCGAACGTCTGCCGCTTCTTGGCCAGGATCGAGACGACGTCCATCGCCGAACAGGCCGCCAGGGCCGCCAGAACGACCTCGGTCGGGCCGGGCGCGGTCTGGGCGTCGCCGCTGTCGAAGGTCACTGGGAAGCCGCTGCCGGTGGTCGCCGTGAAATGCATCGCCGCATCGTTCCGGACAACCACGTTCTTGA
>DATGGC010000169.1:0-1504 GCA_035308745.1 Candidatus Limnocylindrales bacterium
AGCCGGTCAAAGGCACTGCTGACGTGCCGGGCGAGGATCCGCGGGTCGTCATTGGCCGTCGCCTGGCCGGCGTAGAAGCAGGCCAGCCCGATCTCGGCCGCTTGACGTGCGACCGGTGGATCGGCTCCCCAGTCTGTGAGCTGAGTGGTCAGCCGGTCGGCGTAGGAGCGCTGTTTGACCAAGCTCCGTGAGTAGAGCTCGGGTTGCGCGTTGACCAGATGCTGATGTCTGCCGTAGGCGTCGGGGTCGGCGGTGATGCGCTCGACGTAACCCACCACCAGCCGGCGCGCTGCGGTGAGGGCGGCCGCCATCGATGAACCGATCGGCTCCGGCGGCACGGGGGGTCTGCCGGCGGTCTGTTCGGTGTCCTCGGGATCGGCGAACAAGACCTCTTGCTTGTCCCCGAAGTAGCGGAAGAAGGACGTCCGTCCTACCTCGGCCCGCTCGGCGATGTCCGTGACGCTGACGGCGTCGAAGCCCCGCTCGTTGAACAGCTCCAGCGCCGCCTGGCGGATCGCCTCTTTGGCTCGTCGCCGCTTCCGGTCAGTCAGTGAGCCGGTCCGGGTGCCCTCGTGAGCCAT
Source organism: Candidatus Limnocylindrales bacterium (assembly GCA_035308745.1). Lineage (GTDB taxonomy): Bacteria > Chloroflexota > Limnocylindria > Limnocylindrales > CSP1-4 > Palsa-1033. The sequence continues at coordinate 582 of DATGGC010000169.1, forward strand.
GAGGCAAGTCTAATCCTCCGTCTTGACACCTGAACCCGACAGGTATCTAATCCTAAATGGAACTCAGTACCATTCAGGAGGAGTCATCTTGACTGCCGCAGACCGACTCGATCAGGCCAACCGCTTCCTGGACGCCCTGGAAGCCGCAGACCGGACAGCAATCGCCGAGATGCTCGACGACGAGGTCGTCTGGAGCTCACCCATGTCGGTCTCAGGAAACGCCGAGGACGCGGACCCCGCCCAGGGCCGGGATGCTTTCGGATCCCGTCTGGGCTCGATCAGCGGACTGATGCGATCGGCCCGGTTCATCGACCGCAGGATCACCGTGTCGGCCGACGAGGCCACGACCTTCGTCCAGACCCGAGGCGACTTCCTCACCATTGATGGCCGTCCTTACCGAAACGTTTACGTGTTCCGCTTCGACTGGCTGGACGACAAGATCGTCTCGTGGGAGGAGTACGCCAACCCGATCACCATCCTGCGGACCTTTGCCGGCCAGTACGGCACCCTACTTGAGAGGCTGCTCAGGGGAGACTGAAATACGGACCGCAACGAAGGACACAGAATAGCCAGCTCCGGACGCAGTTGAGGCACTCACGCTGACGGCGGAGCTGCCGACCATCAGGCGGATCTTTCGCGGGGCCCTGCATGCTCACAGCAGCGGCGGCTGGCCCCCGTCGTAGACGAGCAGGCCGTCGTCGCCCAGCCGCAGGCCGGGGGAGAGACGATGCTCCTCCAGGCGACCGTCGTGCATGAGGTGGCGGACCGGCACGCCACGCGCCACGGTAACGAAGTCGGCGAGCAACCGTCGGTGGCAGCGCCACCACAGGCTCTCGGCGCACATCACGGTGGTGACCTGCGCGTCGGCCTGGGCGAGCACCTCGTCGACCGCGGCCAGGAAGCCGGCGGTCCGCATCTGCCCG
>DATGGC010000170.1:0-14640 GCA_035308745.1 Candidatus Limnocylindrales bacterium
CTCGTGGCCAAGGTGACGATGCCCCAGCTCGGCGAAAGCGTGGCCGAGGGGACGATCGGCAAGTGGCTGAAGAAGCCCGGCGATCATGTGGCCAAGTACGAGCCCCTGCTCGAGGTGATCACCGACAAGGTGAACGCCGAGGTCCCGTCGCCGGTCGAGGGCACGCTGACCCAGATCCTGGTCGAGGAAGGGGCCACGGTTCCCAACAACGCCGAGATCGCGATCATCGAAACGGCCGAAGAGGCCGGGGCCGGGACGGCCCAATCGAGCGCCCCCGCGGCGAGCGCCGCCGGCCCGGCCGCAACCGCCGCGGCCCCCAGCCCAGCTCCGAGCCCGGCCGCTGGCGCCGCTCCGGCGACCGCCCCGACCGGTCCGGTCGTCACCAGCACGCCGCCATCCGCCGCGCCCGCGCCGACTCCGGCGTTCGGTCCCGCGGGCTCGGACGAACGTCCCGAGCGAGCCGACCAGGCCGCGGCGATCGCCACGATCGACGACGCCGCCCTGCCCGGCGACCCGGATGCCCGGATGACGCCCGCGGTACGGCGTCTCCTGCGCGAGCACGGCCTGACGGCCGCGATGATCGTCGGAACCGGTGGCGGCAGCCGGATCACGCGCGACGACGTTTCGAACTACGTCGAGACCCAACGGACCAAGACCTCGGTCGGCGGCCAGATCGTCGGCGGCGCGGCCGGCGCGGCCGGCGCGGCCACCGCACCAAATGCGCCCACTTCGCCCACGACGCAGGCCGCCCCAACCGGCAATGGCCCGGCGCCGCGGTCCACAGCGCCCGCGACTCCTGCCGCGACCACGGCGGCGAGCTCCGGCAGCCAGAAGATCAGCTTCCCGGAGGGCGCCGACGAAGTCCTCCTGCCGATGACCCAGATGCGCAAGGGCATCGCCGCCCAGATGACCCGATCGCTGGCCATCCCGCATGCCTACGTCCACATGGAGGTCGACGTTTCGGGCCTGGTCAAGCTGCGCGAGTCGGCAAAGCGCGAGTACCAGGCGGCCAACGGGCTCTCGCTGAGCTACGTCCCGTTCGTGGTCAAGGCTGCCGTCGAGGCGCTCCGCCGCAACGGCACGTTCAATGCCAACTGGACCGACGCCGGGCTGCTCGCCAAGCGCCGCTTCAACATCGGCGTGGCCGTGGCGGTCGACGACGGGCTGATCGTGCCGGTCATCCGCGATGCCGACCAGCTCTCGATCCACGGCATCAACCAGGCGATCGCCGACGTGGCCGGGCGGGCCCGGGCGAATCGGCTCCGCCTCGACGATTTCGGCGGCGGCACGTTCACCATCGACAACACCGGCTGGCTCGGATCCAACCTGACCATGCCGATCATCAACTCGCCCGAGGTCGGAATCCTGACCATGGAGGCGATCACCAAGCGTGCGGTGGTCATCGAGACGCCGAGCGGCGACGTCATCGGCATCCGGCCGGTGATGAACGTCGTCCTGGGCCTCGACCATCGGGCCAATGACGGTGCCGGCGGGGCCGCGGTCCTGCGCGATATCAAGGCCTGGCTCGAGGCCGTCGGACCCGAGACCGCGATCTACTAGGCCCGGATCGGGCGGCCGGCCTGGATCAGGCGAGCGGACCTGGACCGAGCGGGGACCAAGGGCATGCGAATCGTCGTCACCGGCGGGGCGGGATTCATCGGCGCAGTCGTGGTGCGCCAGCTCCGGGCGCGTGGTGACGAAGTGGTGGCGATCGTCCGTGATCCAGCGCGAGCCGCCGGGCTTGCCGCCCTCGGGGCAGAGCTCGTCACCGGCGACCTGGGCGATGTCGACGGGATGGCCCAGGTGCTGTCCGGCGCCCACGCGCTGGTGCACATGGCCGGCAGCTATCGCATCGGCATCCGGCCGTCGGATCGACCCGCCATGCTGGATGCCAACGTGGGCACGACGACCCGCGTTCTCGACGCCGCGGCGAAGGCCGGCACCCCCAGGATCGTGTACACCTCGACCGCCAATGTCCTCGGCAATACCCATGGCGAGGTCGTCGACGAGACGTATCGGCGCAACCTGGCCGAGGGCTTCTTCAGCTACTACGACCTGACCAAGTACCAGGCCCACGAGCTGGTCACGGCAAGGATTGCCGGTGGGGCGCCGATCGCGATCGCCATGCCCGGTGGCGTCTACGGCCCAGGCGACCACTCCGAGGCCGGCGGCCAGCTGGCCCTGGCCCACGCCGGCAAGCTGCGCTACATCGCGCTCGGTGATATCGGCCTGAGCTGGACCTATGTGGACGATGTCGCCGACGGGATCGTGCGCATCCTCGATCGCGGCCAACTCGGCGAGTCGTACATCCTGAGCGGGCCGTCGCTCCGCCTGCGGGATGCCGTGGTGGCGGCGGCGATCGCCGGCCGGAAGCGACCGCCCAGGCTCGTCCTGCCGACCGGACTCCTGCGCCTGTTCATCCCCGTGAGCCGTCGCTTCGGGGCGGTCGCCGGCCTGCCCGCCAACCTGGCCGAGACGATCCGGGCCGCGGATGGGGTGACGTACTGGGCACGAGCCACCAAGGCGGAACGCGAGCTGAGCTTCACCGACCGCGACCTGGCGTCCGGATTGCGCGCCACGTTCGGGGCGTAGGCCTACACTCCCTGCCATGGGACGCGAGCTGCCGATCTTCGAGCCACCCAACGCCAATCCGCACCATGGCGGCACGGCGGGGCTGTCGATCGCCCTCGGCGGCGGGCCCGAAGCGGGCAGCCCCGGAGCCGACGGCACCACCGCCCTGCGCCGCCACCCCGACTGGATCAAAGCCCGGATCCCGTCCGGCGAGAACTACCACGACCTGAAGTCCCTGCTCCGGGGCCTGTCCCTCAACACCGTCTGCGAAGAGGCCCACTGCCCGAATATCGGCGAGTGCTGGGACCAGCGCACGGCCACGATCATGATCCTGGGGGACACCTGCACCCGAGCATGCGGCTTCTGCGCCGTCAAGACCGGCCGCCCGACCTGGTTCGACGATGACGAGCCGCGCCGGGTCGCCGAGGCCCTGGCCGGGCTCGATCTCGAGCATGTCGTGATCACCAGCGTGGCCCGCGACGACCTGCCCGACGGCGGCGCCGGGATCTTCGCCGAGACGATCCGCCAGGTCCGAGCCAAGTCGCCGGGGATGGGCGTCGAGGTCCTGATCCCCGACTTCAACGGCACCGACGCCCCGCTGCGGACCGTGATGGACGCCCGGCCCGACATCCTCAACCACAACCTCGAGACGGTCGAGCGGCTCCAGAAGCCGGTCCGCAAGCGCGCCCGCTACGGCCGCAGCCTGTCGGTCCTCGAGCGGGCCAAAGCGTACGCGGTCGCCGACGGCTGGACCGTCCATACGAAGTCCAGCCTGATGGTCGGCCTGGGCGAGACCCGCGACGAGCTCAGCCAGGCGTTCGCCGACCTGCGCGCGGTCGATTGCGACATCCTCACCATCGGCCAGTACCTGCGGCCCTCACTCCAGCACCTTGAGCTGATCCGCTACTACCATCCCGACGAGTTCGCCGAGATGAAGGCCGAGGCCCTCGAGCTCGGCTTCCGCCATGTCGAATCGGGGCCGTTGGTGCGCTCCAGCTACCACGCCCGCGACCAGGTCCCCGGCGCCGAGCTGCGCCGAATGCGGCGCCAGGCGACGATCGACGCCGACGGCCGGATCGTGCCGGGGGTCCTGCGCGAGCCAGACGCCCTCGCGGGCTGAACCGGTCGTCCCCCGGGGACGAACCGATGGTTGTGAACCAGCCGCCGCCCGAACCGCCCCGCCAGTCCGGCTTCGCCTTCGACCTGACGTCCCTGGCTCGTGGCCGGCGCCGCCGGATCGACCTGGGCGGGATCCTGGTGGTGCTGGTCGTAGCCCTGGTCGGCGCGGCCCTGCTTCATCCCTGGCAGGGCTCCAACCCGATCAGCGCGGTCGTGACCCGTCCGAGCAGCGGGCCGATCGGCACGCCCGGTCCGTCGAGCCAGCCGGTCGCCCAGGCATCGGCAATGCCGTCGAGCGCCGATGTCCTGGCCACCAACGTCTACCAGCTGGGTGCTCCAGCTGCGCCGTGGGGCGTCGGCATCGGGGCCGCCGTCGGCCCACCGCTCCAGCCGACCCTGAAGATCCCCGCCCTCGGGGTGGCGACCCCAGACGCCTGGTGGGCCTGGATCCAGGTCCATCCAATCGTTGGCCGGGCCGCCACGGCCCCCGTCCCGTCGGCCACGGTCGCGGGCTGGTCGGTGACCAACCTGTGTGCCGGCGTTCCCGACCTGCCGACCGGGGCCCAGGTCCTGGAGGTCACCACGTCCGATGGAACGCCCGACCTCGTCGAGGTCACGGGCTGGCACGAGGTCGGCTGGCACGACGAGCCACGCGACGTCGAGCCGTTGCCTGGCCTCGACGACGTGGTCCTGCGCCAGACGGGCGAGGTGACGTACCTCGAGCTGGCCGACGGCGCGGCCTGGCCCGACGGTCGCTATCAGGTCCGGACGGACCGATCGGAATCGAGCAATCCGGCGAGCATGACGGTCTGCCTCGGCCAGCCGTAGGTCAGGGGGTCGCGTTGCCCACGGTGGTCTATCCTCAGGCCATGGCGACGATCTCGCGCAAGACGGCCCTGGCCGAGCTCCACTGCCACCTCGGTGGAGCGGTGACCCCCTCGATCATGTGGGGCATTGCCCATGCCCAGGGGATCAAGCTGCCGACCAAGGACTACTGGGAATTTCGGGACATGATCACGGTCTCGAACAAGCGCAGCCGGAGCTTCGACGGCTACCTCCAACTGTTCCACTGGACCGAGCTGATCCAGTCCTCGCCTCTGGCCGTCGAGCGGTCGGTCTACGAGGTCGTTGGCGGCGCCTACCGCAAGAACAACATCACGACCACCGAGCTGCGCTTCAACCCGATGAAGCGCAACCGGGGCGGCGAGCAGGACCTGGACCACATCATCGCGGCGGCGGTCCGGGGCATGGACCGGGCGTCGCTCGAGTATCCGGTCAAGCCGGGGCTGATCTTCTGCCTCGACCGGGCGTTCCCCTACGAGCTCAACGAGATCCTCGTCGAGAAGGCGATCATCTGGCACGATCGGGGCGTCGTGGGCGTCGACATTGCCGGTCCGGAGAGCGCCACGTTCCGGGTCGCCGACTACAAGCGGCTCTTCCGGCGAGCCCGCCAGTACGGGCTGGGCCTAACCGTCCACACCGGCGAGTCGGGCCCGATCGAGGAGGTTGCCCGGGTCGTCGAGCTGCTCGAGCCGGACCGGATCGGCCACGGGGTGAAGGCCGCCTACGATCCCCGGGCGATGGAGATGCTCCGCGAGCGGGGGATCGTCCTCGAGATCTGCCCGACCTCGAACCTCAACACCGGCGTCGTCTCGAGCTGGGAGGAGTTCCGCTGGATCTTCGACCAGTTCCGGCGCAACGAGGTCCGCTTCTCGGTCAACACCGACGGCCCGGAGATGCTCAAGACCTACATCCGCGACGAGCTCCAGACCCTCGGCCGGCTGGGCATCCTGTCGACCGACGACCAGCAGGTCGCGATCGACACGGCCCTGGCCGCCTCCTTCGTGCCCAACGTGACCGACGTCATCCCGTCGGTCCTCGAACCGGCCCGCCGTGTCGAGGTCGAGCGCGAGGAAGCCTGAGCGCGCCGCGCCGGTCGGTCGCCCTTCCGCGGCCACCGGCGCCCTCCGCGCCACGCGGCGCCCCCTGGGGCCCGAGTTTTGGACAGATTCCGCCGCCAGACGCGGTCGGGTCGGTCCCGAGCCGATTCGAGCGCGATCGGCCCGGGCGCGACGAGGATTCGTGCACGAACAACCACGAGCTTCCGGTGGCCGAGCCGCGAATCGGCCAGACTCCAACCATACCGCCGCTCCGGACGGAATCTGTCATGGGTCGGCCCGGCGCCTAGCTCGCGCCCTCCGAGGTCGGGGCGTCGTAGCTCGCGACCGGCTCCTTCAACAGGATCAGGGCCGGACAGCGAGGGTCCTTGCACGGAGCGTCCGGATCGAGGGGCAGTCCATCGCTTTGGTGCTCGAATTCGAGGTGAAAGCACAGTTGGTGCATGTGCTCGAACGTGAGGTAGCTTCCGCGGTTGCGCACGACGGCGATCCCACATCGTCGGCACAGAAGCGACCCCTGATCACCGTCCATCGATACCCTCAGTCGGGGCGGGCGTTGATCCGGTAGGTGCAGCAGCGGTCGCCGCTGGCGATGTGCGTCTCGCGCACGACATCGGCGCCGAGCACGTCGCGGAAGAGGGCCAGCTCCGCCTCGCAGGCGGCCATGTCACCTTCGGCCACGTGGAAGATCGCGCAGTTGTGCTCGCGCAGCCTGATGGTGCCGTCCGCCGACAGCTCGGCCGCGCACAGGTAGCCCTGCTCGTCCTGGATCACGGCCAGCTCGCGGACCCGCTCGAAGAACGGCGCGTCGGGGCCCGGGCTCTCGTCCAGTCGGCGCTGGATCCGCTCGGCAGCTTGGCTGCGGCGCGTTTCGAAGACCCGCTCGACCAGGTCCCGTCCGCCGATCGCGTCGATCGCGGCGATCAGCCCGGACGCCAGTCCGTCGTAGTTGGCCGGGAAGAGCTGCTGGGCGCTGGGCGTCACGTCGTACAGGTGGCGCGGGCGGCCAACCCCGTGGCGCTCGGTGCGGCGTGAGACCAGGCCCTCGTTCTCGAGGACCCGAAGCTGCTGGAGGACACCGGTCCGGCTCGCACCGACGAGGCTCGCGAGCTGGTCGGGCGAGCTCGGCCCGGCCGTTCGGATGGCCAGCACGAGCTCTCGCCGGAGGCTCGGGGCATGGCCCTCGAGGTGCTCGGGGAGGTGGCCGGACCCGGAGTTGCCGGCAGGGCCGCCCGCCATCCGCGAATCGTCCGGGGGCGGCGAATCCTGGGCTGGGCCGACCATCGCGGTGAGGCTAGCAGAGGGTCGCCAAGGGCGCTCGCCAGGGCCGCTCGGCCGGGCGCTGGTGGACGCGGGCGCCGGTGTACTCTCGGGCCATGGACCTGGACCTTTCCCCGGAGCATCTGCTCCTGCGCGACACCGTGCGCGATTTCATGCTCCGCGAGGCGGCCGGCGAGATCGACGAGCACGAACGAGCGCGTCGATTCCCGCGGGCGATCGTCGACCGGATGGGCAAGCTGGGCTGGCTCGGGATCCCGTTTCCCGAGGACGAAGGCGGGGCCGGCCTCGATACCCTGGCCTACGCGATCGCGGTGGAAGAGGTGGGCCGGGTGTGGGGCTCGCTCGGGCTGATCCTGGCCGCCCATACCAGCCTCGGCTGCGGGCCGCTCCACCAGTCGGGCACCGCCCGGCAGAAAGAGCAATTCCTCGTGCCGATGGCCGAGGGCCGGGTCATCGGCGCCTACGGCCTGACGGAGCCCGGCGCCGGTTCCGATTCGGGCGGGACGCGGACGACCGCCCGAATCGAGGACGGGCCACACGGTGGCAGCTGGATCCTGGACGGCGGCAAGCGCTTCATCACCAACGCCGGCCAGGCCGGGACCTACATCGTCACCGCCCGGACCGGCACCCGGCCGGGCAGGACGACGAGCAAGCCCGGCGGTGATGGGGACGGCGGGGCCGAGATCAGCGCCTTCATCGTGCCCGCCGACACGCCGGGCTTCAGCGTCGGCCGGCTCGAGGAGAAGATGGGTCTCCACGCCTCGGCCACCGGCGAGCTGATCTTCGACGGCGCGCGCGTTCCGGCCGCGAACCTCCTCGGCGAGCGTGGCGAGGGCTTCCGGATTGCCCTGCGGACCCTCGACGGCGGCCGGATCAGCATCGGCGCCCTGGCCGTCGGGCTGGCCCAGGCCGCCCTCGATGCCGCGATTCCGTACGCCCAGACCCGCCAGCAGTTCGGCCGGCCGATCGGCTCGTTTCAGGGCGTCGCCTTCATGATCGCCGACATGGCGACCGAGATCGAGGCCGCCCGTCAGCTCGTGTGGCGCGCGGCGTGGCTCAAGGACCAGGGCCGGGAATACGGCCTGGCAGCCGCCCAGGCCAAGCTGTTCGCCTCCGAGGTCAGTGCCCGGGCGACCAACGCCGCGATCCAGGTCCACGGCGGCTACGGCTATGTCGAGGAGTACAAGGTGGAGCGCTACTTGCGCGACGCGAAGCTGACCGAGATCGGCGAAGGCACGAGCCAGATCCAGCGCCTCGTGATCGCCCGCAAGATCCTCGACCTGCGCGTCGTGTAGCCCGGCCCGGCCTTACGGGTTGCCGCCGCCTCCGCCGTCGCTGCCGTTGCCGCCGTCGCCGGCCGCGGTCGTGAGCACCTGCCGGAGCGTGTCCCGGAACTGGGTGCCCCACGGCCCCTGGCCGGCCAGGACGTAGGGCGACGGATCGATCGACTCGTACGTCTCGGGGTCCGTAACGAAGCTCAGCGCGCAGTTCGAAACGCTGCTCGACAGGCGCGACCAGGTCGGGGCGTCGGCGAAGATGTAGATATGGATCCGGACCGGGGCGGCCTGGTCGAGGCCTGAAGCGGTGAACCCGATGGCCGTCGAGACCAGGTTCGAATCCTTGCAACCGGCGTCGCCCGAGACCTGGTCGGTGACCGTGATCCCGGCGTCGCCCAGGAGCGAGGCGATCGACGGGAAGTTCGCCGGGCTGGGCGCCGGCAGGTCCGCGACGCGGGTGCCGCAGCCGGCAAGGAGCGCCCCCAGGAGTGCGGCCAGCAGGACGGACGGCAGGCCGTTGACGAGGCGGGACATCGCCCGAGGCTACCACTGCCTCGTCCGGGCTGCCCTTGCTGCCCCGGTTGGGCCCCGTATCGTAGGATTGCGCTGCCCCGGTGCTGATGGACGGGCCGTCCTTCGAGCCCATTCGCCGCGCCGTATCGAGGATCCAGTGCCCGAAGTTCGACCGTTCCGCGCCCTCCGTTACGAGTCGGACGTGATCGGCGACCTGGCCGCCGTCGTGAGCCCGCCCTACGACACGGTCGATCCGACCGAGGCCGCGGAGCTGTTGGCTCGCCATCCGAAGAATGCGATTCGGCTCGACCTGCCGATCGGCGAGCAGGGCGACGGACCCGACGACCGCTATCGCCGGGCGGCTCGAACGTTCGCCGCGTGGCGATCGGACGGCACATTCCACAAGGATCCCCGCCCATCGCTGTATGCCTACGAGCAATCCGCGCCGGCGACCGACGGCGGACCCGGGCACGTGCAGCGCGGCTTCTTCGGACGGCTCCGGCTCGAGGCGTTCGGAGCGGATTCGGGGGTAGCCCCACGTGAGGCGCCGGAGACCGCCCGGCGCGAGGATCGCTACAAGCTGCTCAGGGCCACGGGCGTGAACACCAGCCCGATCGTCTGTCGGCTCGCCGACCCCGACGCCGCGGCCGGCCGGATCCTCGCGGCGGCCGCCGCCGGCACGCCGGCCGTCGAGCTGGTCGACGCCGGCGGCACGCGGCACCGACTCTGGCCGCTGGCCGCGGAGGGACCCAACGCCGAGGCGGTCGCCGGGCTGCTGGCCGTCGCCGCCGCTGGCCCGGTCACGATCGCCGACGGCCAGGCTCGCTACGAGTCCGCCCTGCGCTATCGCGACGAACGGCGGATGAGCCGCTCGTGCGAAGAGGATCCGGCGTTCGACTACATCCTGACCCTGTTCGTCGACGAACCGGCGGCGTCCGTCCAACCGCTGACCGGCCTCGTGCTCAACCCCCTTGAGTGGTGATCGACATGTCTGAAACCTCCACCGGGGTCCGACCCCTGGCGCCCGCCGTTCCCACCCGTCCGGTCCGCAAGGACGAGATCGAGCTGAGCGAGCGGGGGATCTACATCGAGTCGTGGCTGCCCGAGCGCCGCTCGCGCCGGCGGCCACTCCTCTTCGTCCATGGCGAGCTGGCCGGATCGTGGGTCTGGGAGCATCATCTCCAGTACTTCGCGGCACGCGGCTGGGAAGGTCACGCGCTCAACCTGCGCAACCACTTCTGGTCACAGACGGCCGATCCGACGACGCTCTCGTTCGACACGTACACCGAGGACGTCCTCGAGGCGATCGAGCGGATCGGCTCGTCGGTCGTCGTCGTCGGCCACGGGATGGGCGGCCTGCTGGCCCTCAAGGCGATCGAGCGCCATCCGGTCGGCGGCCTGATCCTGCTCTCCTCGGAGCTGCCCAAAGAGCTCCGGCCAGTGGCCCACCCGCACGAGCTGCGCGAGATTCCCGAGGTCTACGGCCGCGACCTGCTCGGCTGGGAGACCTTGCCTGAACGGCTGCAGCGCGACCACCGCGACCTGGCCCTGGCCGACATCCTGCGGATCCAGCACCTGCTCGGCCAGAAGCCGCACGAGGCCGGGGCCGCCCGCCGCCAGATGATCTCGGGCGTCCCGATCGAGCGGACCCGGCTGGGCACGATGCCCAAGCTGGTGATCGGGGCCGGCCTCGATCGCTACGTGCCCGAGCCGTCCAGCGAGCGCCTGGCCGAGTGGCTCGGGGCGGACTACGAGCCGTTCGGCGCCCACTCGCATTTCGGGCTGGTCCTGGGCGAATCGAGCCACGTCCAGGTGGCCGAGACGATGCGCGCCTTCCTCGAGGCGAATCACCTGTAGGCGCTCGCTGGTATCATTCCGGCCGGTCCGGCGCTCGACGCCATCGGCCGACCTGCCGCATTCGTCTAGAGGCCCAGGACACCGCCCTCTCAAGGCGGAGATCACCGGTTCGAATCCGGTATGCGGTACCAGTGACTCGTTTTCTTGGGCGGCAATCGCCGTGGGAGGGTCCGTGACCGATTCGCCGGTGCGTCGCCTGGTCATCCTGGCCGAAGGCCGTTTCGGGCCCCACGACGGCAAGACCGCGATGGGCGTGATCCGCTACGGCCCGGACCCGGTCGTGGCCGTGATCGATTCGACCAACGTCGGGCGCAACGTCCAGGAGTGGCTGGGCGACAAGCCCCGTTTCGACATCCCGATCGTCGCCTCGCTGGCCGACGCCATCGCGCTGGCCCCCAGCCGCGGTACGCCGACGGCGATGCTGATCGGGATCGCCCCGACCGGTGGCAAGCTGCCGGCCTCGTGGCGCACGGCGATCCTCGACGCGATCGGCGCCGGGATGGACATCCTGTCGGGGCTCCACACGTTCATTGGCGACGATCCCGAGTTTGCCGCCGCGGCCCACGCCGCGGGCGTCGAGATCGTCGACTACCGGCGGCCGCCCAGCCGCGAAGAGACGGCCGTCGGGCGTGCCCACGGCCCAGGCAAGCACGTGATCCTGACCGTCGGGACGGACTGCGCGATCGGCAAGATGAGCGTCGCCCTGGAGCTCCGCCGGGCGGCGACCGATGCCGGCCTGGCCTCGGTCTTCGTGCCGACCGGCCAGACCGGGATGATGATCGACGGCTGGGGCGTGGCCGTGGACCGGGTGATCAGTGACTTCAGCAACGGCACCTGCGAGTGGCTCGTGGAGCAGGCCGAGGCGAAGGGCGACTGGATCATCGTCGAGGGCCAGGGCTCGCTCGACCACCCGGCCTACAGTGCGGTGACCCTCAGCCTGATCCACGGCAGCACGCCCCAGGCGATGGTCATGGTCCACAAGCCGGGCCTGCCCGAGCACGACTGGGATCACGTCCCGGACCGGACCTTCCCGCTCCAGCCGCTGTCCGACTTCATCCGCCTCCACGAGCAGGTCGCCGGAATCGTCGCGCCGTCCAAGGTGGTCGCGATCGCCCTCAATACGTCGCTCTTTCCCGATGATGCCGACGCCCGGCGGGTGATTGCCGAGACCGCGGCCGAGACGGGCCTGCCGGCCGACGATCCGGTGCGCTTCGGGCCGGAACGCCTGTGGGCCGCGATCCAGGCCGGCGTCGAGGCGCTCGATCCGGAGACCGCGGCTCGGTGACGGGCCTCGCCCTGACCAGCGCGGTCATCCGGCTGCCGTACCGGGAGCCGTTCCGGATCGCGCGGGCCCATGGCGGGGACGGGATGAGCTCGATGCTCGTCGAGCTGCGCCATCCGGACTGGCCCGACCTCGTCGGCCTCGGCGAGGGCTACCCCGATGCCTACTACGGCGAAACGCTCGAGACGATCGCGGTCGTCCTCGAGCGGCTGCTCGCCGCCATCGCGCCGGCCGAGCTCGATGCCGCCGTGGCCGACCCGGACGCCGGCCTGGCGGCGATCAGCGCGCGCTTCGAGGCGGCGATCGCCCACCACGGCGCGGCCAAGTGCGCCCTCGACACGGCGATCCACGATCTGGTCGGGAAGCGGCTGGGCCGGCCGGTGTACGAGCTGCTGGGCTTGTCGCCGGAGATCGGCCCCACCGACTTCACGGTCGGCATCGACGAGCCCGAGATCGTCGCCGAGCGGGCGTCCCGGGCGGCCCGCTTCCCGGCGCTCAAGATCAAGGTCGGCGGGCCGTCGGACCTCGAGACGCTCGAGGCCGTGCGGCGCGTCTTCAGCGGCCCGATCCGGGTGGATGCCAACACCGGCTGGACGCCGGAGCAGGGCGCCCGGCTGATCCCGGACCTGGTCCGTCTGGGGGTCGAGCTGATCGAGCAGCCGTTTCCGGCCCATCGCCTCGACCAGCTGCGCTGGCTCCAGGGGCGCTCCGAGCTGCCCCTGGTCGCCGACGAGAGCGCGGTCACGATCCTGGACCTCGAGGGTCTGGTCGGCGTCGTCGACGGGGTCAACGTCAAGCTGGCCAAGTGCGGCGGACCGGGTCCCGCCCGGCGGATGCTGGCCCGGGCGAAAGAGCTCGGCTTCAAGACGTTCCTGGGCTGCATGGAAGAGACGTCGCTTGGAATCGCCGCGTCGGCCCATGTGGCGGTCCTGGCCGACTGGATCGACCTCGATGGCTGCCTGCTCGTCGCGGGCGACCCGTTCGAGGGGCTCGAGCTTGGTCCCGACTGCCGCTGGCAGCTCACCCCGGAGCCGGGCCTGGGGATCCGCCGCCGGGCCAGCTGAGGGGGCCGCGAGACCAGGACGCCCGCTCCGGCCGGGCGTGTGGACAACTTGGTGGACGAGATCGTGGACAAACCCCCTGCCCGCGATCGGGACCGACGCCTATGATGGTCGGAACGGGCTGAGACACCTTTGGGAGGAGGAGGCTCTCGGCACCCCGATTGCACGCGGCCAGACCGCCCGCTTCCGCGGTCGAGCGCGCCCTGCAGACGCGAGAGGAGGAGGGTTCTTCATTGATTGATACGCGCACGCCCGCCGCGGCCATCCCAACTGCCGAGGCGATCGATTTCGTGCGGTTCTGCTATCTCCGACGGAGGGTCGGATGGCCGGAGCTGTACGACGAGATGTGCGCTGTCGCCAGCCGGGGGCTCTACCGCGGATGGGGCCTGGCCGAGCTGTCCGAGCACGGGATCGGGTTCTCCCTGTTCGAGACGCCCGCCCTCGCCCGGGTCGCCGCCGACGTCGCCCGCGAGGAATCCGATCACCGCTCCCACGCTCCGGTCCCTGTGGCGACCCACTAGCCGGGTTCGTGGGTCGCGCGCCCGCTCGGGTGCTCGGCGGCGTCGCTTGGTGCGCCGGCCGCGGCTCGGTGGCCTGAGGCCGGGCCGCCAGCGCGGGTACTCCGTACCTCAAAACGCCAATTTGGAGGGCAACCTCTGGCACGGACTCGCTCGGGTGGGATCAAACGATCCCGTCACGAGCGTGGGCCGGCACGAATCCAGCCGGCCGAGGGCTGTACCAGTGAGGTTCGGGTCCGAAAAGGCCGATTTGAGGTACCCGGTACCCGAGCCGGCCCGGATCAATCGGCCGAGGGCTGAACGAGGGAGCTAGGCGCGGATCTTGCGGCGGGCCATCTCGCCTTCGATCTGGCGCTCGGCCTCGACGTAGCGGTCGATCTGGTCGCGGATCTCGTTCGCCTCGGGCGTGTAGAGGTGCACCTGCTGCTGGAGGACGTAGCTCAGGCGGCGGCTCGACATCCGGACGTGATCGAGGTTCTTCATCAGGACCAGGGGATCCATCGCGGCCAGGTCGGCGGGGTGGTACATCTCCTGCATGGCCGCATTCTAGCGGGGCTCGGACCTCGACCGGGCCGCCGGCCCGGCAAGAATCAGACGGCGCGCAGGCGGCGCGGCGGCCAGTCCCAATCGACTGGTGTCGCGGCCCCGCTCAGTGCCCGGCGCCGGCCGGCTTCGGTTGCGCCCAGGACCAGGATCCGGTCGAGCTTCGTCGCCCGGCCGGCCTCGTCGCCCCACAGCTTGGTCATCTTCCGGCCGGCGGCCACGTCGTCGAGGGCCACGCCCGCCAGCCGGTAGCCGGCCGGCAGCGCCGCCTCGGCCCACACCCGCTCGGCCAGACCGACGCCACCGGCCAGGTGGCGGCCGCGATCCCGCTCGACGTCGCCGATCACCAGGACCACGACCGCGTCGTCGGCCAGCGCCGGCCGCAGGCCGTCGAGGACCTCGCGCATGAACTGGAGGTACGCCGTCCGGTGGTGAGCGTCGTCCAGGGCGGCGTCGATCGCCGCCGGATCCTCGCCCAGCAGCCAGGCCCGCATCCAGTTGTAGTAGCCGTACTTCACCACGCGCAGGTAGGGCGGCGAGGTGACGACCAGGCGGGCCCGATCCGGCAGGGCCCGGGCCCGGAGCGCCGATCGTGCGCGGACGCCGGCATCGCGCGCGTCGCCGAGCAGCGCGAGCCCGGTCGACGCGGGTGGCGGCTGGCGGTAGAGCCGGGTCAGCTTGCGGTCGAGGCACGCAAAGACGTCGCGCTCGGGCGAGTGG
>DATGGC010000171.1:0-7823 GCA_035308745.1 Candidatus Limnocylindrales bacterium
GTCGATGGCCTGACGGTCAGCGGCAACAGCGAGCCGCTCAGCCGGGGCTCGCTCACGAGCATCAGCGACTCGACCTCGGTCCACAGCCAGTAACGGCGGCGGGGCCTAGTGGGCGACAGCCCGAACGTCAGTCAGCGTCCAGGATGCGGCTTGCATCACCTGCAGGCCGCGTCCTGGCGTCCGGCTCAGGCCGCGGGCGGGACCGGGCCGGGCGGGGTCGCGTCCGGTTCGACGGCCTGACCGTCGAGGATCCAGCGCAGGACCGTGCCGAACAGCAGGCCGAGAGCCAGGCCGGTCAGGTTGTCGAAGACGTCGGCGCTCTGGCAGCCCCGCTCGAGCGACGGGACGAGGAGCTGGGTCGTCTCGATCAGGACCGGCAGGGCAATCGCGACGGCGACCAGGACGGCCTTGGCCCGCGATCGGCCGAGCAAGCCGATGACGATCCCGAAGGGCACGAACATCGCGATGTTGAGGCTCGTGTCGTCGATGTGCAGGAGCAGCCGGAGCGGGGCCAGGCCGATCCTCGACAGGTCGCAGGTCCCACCGACCGCGTCCGGGTTGAAGGCGCCCCGGAGCGGGGTCAGCGTCGCCGAGAGGACGATCCCGAGGCTGAAGACGAGGCTGAACCCCAGCCCGGGGCTGGCCCGGAACAGGCGGCCGACCGGCCGGGCGATCGCCGCGCCGAGCAGGCTGAAGACGAGCAGGCCGGGCAGGAACCAGGGCAGGAGATGGCGGTACGCCGCGCCGATGTCGGGCAAGGCTCAGTGGACACGGCTGGCGTGGCCGGCCCAGAACGGCTCGCGCAGCTCGGCCTTGAGGATCTTGCCGGTTCCGCCTTTGGGCAGCGCCTCGCGGAACTGGATCTCGCGGGGGACCTTGAAGCCGGCCAGGCGCGCCCGGCAGAAGGCCTTGAGCTCCTTCTCGGTGGCCGCGGCGTCCGGCTTCAGGACCACCAGGCCGACCGGCACCTCACCGCGCTTGTCGTCCGGGGCCGCGATCACCGCGCACTCCAGGACGGCCGGATGGGCCGCCAGGGCCACCTCGATCTCGACCGACGAGATGTTCTCGCCGGCGGTGATGATGATGTCCTTGGAGCGATCCTTGATCAGGACGTAACCCGTCTCGTCGATCGTGGCCATGTCGCCGGTTTGCAGCCAGCCGGCGCGGATCGCGGCGGCGGTGGCCTCGGGATCGCGGTAGTAGCCGTCCATCACCGTGTTGCCCCGGACCACGATCTCGCCGATCTGCTGGCCGTCGGCCCGGACGTCGTGACCCTGCCCGTCGACGACCCGGATCCGGACGCCGGGGATCGCCCAGCCGGTCATCGACTGGCGGAGCTGGCGCTGCTCGGCCGACTCGACCCCGGTCAGGTGGCTGCGGGGCAGGGCCAGGCTGACGATCGGCGACGTCTCGGTCAGGCCGTAGCCGACGATCGCCTGGACGCCCAGCTCGCGCTCGAGCGCCTCGACCAGGGCAGGCGAGGCCGGCGAGCCGCCGATGATCACCTGCTGGAGGCTGGACAGGTCGAACTTCGAGCGGTCGCGATGGTTGAGCAGGGCGGTGAAGATCGACGGGACGGCCAGCAGGCGGGTCACGCCGTGGCGCTGGACCTGGTCCATCAGGGTCGCCGGATCGAACCGCCGGAGCATGACGTGGCGGCCGCCGATCATCGTCAGGAAATGGGGCACGCCCCAGCCGTTGACGTGGAAGAGGGGCACGACGTGGAGGACCACGTCGTCCTGGGTGAAGCCGAGGCCCAGCTCGGCGATCAGGCTGTGCAGGTAGAGCTCGCGATGGGTCATCGCCACGCCCTTGGGCAGCCCGGTCGTGCCGCTGGTGTAGAACAGCTCGGCCAGGGCGTTCTCGTCGACCTCGGGCTGGAGCGGCTCGCTCGAGGCGGCCGCCAGCAGGCCTTCGTAGCCGTGCTCGGCCGGCCCGCCCGCGTCGGCGTCGAGGATCACGAACGTCGGCCGTCGGGCGAGGCGTGGCCCGATCTCCTCGACGAGGGGCAGGAAGTCACGATGGAAGAAGACGACCTTCGAGGCCGCGTGATCCAGGATCCAGGCGATCTCGCCGGCGGCCAGCCGGATGTTGATCGGGTTGAGCACGGCACCCGCCTCCAGGACGCCGTAGTAGCCCTCGAGCAGGTGATGGGTGTTGTAGGTGATAAAGCTGACCCGATCGCCGGGACCCACCCCCAGCCCGGTCAGGGCATTGGCCAGGCGATGGGTCCGCTCGCCGAACTGGCGGTAGGTGAACTGGCGCTCGCCGTCGATCACCCCGACCTTGTCGCCGAAGAAGGCCACGGCCCGATCGCGGAAGTCGAGGACCGACAACGGGACGAACATCGAACACCCCTCCTGGTGATCGCTTCCGGGACCTAGGCCAGCAGGCGCAGGACCTCGCCCGCCAGGCCGATCGACTCCATCGTCCGGAGCATCGTGTTGCCGAACGTGAAGCCGGTGAAGCCGGCCGCGATGTACGTCCGGAGGTGGTCGGCGACCCGCTCGGGCGTGCCGATCACGAGCGAGGCGCGGCGCTCGGGCGGGATCCGCTCGAGGAGCGCGGCCGCTTCGCGCTCGTGGGCCACCGGGATGACCGGCGCACCCATCGTCCGGGTGATCGTCGACGGATCGCGGCCGACCGCGGCGCAGTGCTCGGCCAGGACATCGACCTTGTGCTGGAGCTCCTCGACCGAGGCCGGGAACCAGTGGGTCAGGTCGGCGAACTCGGCCGCGAAGCGGAGCGTCCGCCGTTCACCCATCCCGCCGATCAGGATCGGCGGTCCGCCGGCCTGGATCGGGCGCGGCCGGTTGAGCGCATGGTCGATCCGGTAGTGCTTGCCTTCGAAGCTCGGCCGGTCCTCGGTGAACATCAGCTTGCAGATCGTGAGCGCCTCGCCCAGGCGATCCATCCGGCCGCCGATCGGCGGGAAGTCGAAGCCCAGCCCGTTGTGCTCCGACTCGTTCCAGGCCGCGCCGATGCCCAGGATCGCCCGGCCGCCGCTGATCACGTCCAGGGTCGTGACCAGCTTGGCCAGCATGGCCGGGTTGCGGTAGGTCACCCCCGTGACCAAGGTCCCCAGGCGAACCTTGGACGTGCTGACGGCGATCCCAGCGAGGGCCGAGTAGGCCTCGAGCATCGGGTCGTCCTCGGGACCGACCCCCCGGATCTGGTAGAAGTGGTCCATCACCGTGACCAGCTCGAAGCCGGCCGCCTCGGCGGCCTGGGCCTGGGCAATGACGTGCCCGAAGAGCTGATCGGCGGGGACGCCCGGGTAGGTGTAGTTGGGCAGGTGCAGGCCGAAGAACGGCCGGCCGAAGCTCGTGCTCATCGTCACTCCTTGGCTCAGGACGCCGGGGCCGGCGGGCTGGCCGCCGGATCATGCCAATGGTCGCCGTCGGCCAGGACGCTGCTCGCGGCGGCCGGCCCCCAGCTGCCCTTGACGTATTCGTGGATCGGCGGCTCGGCGTGGAGGACCGGGTCGATCACCTTCCAGGCTGCCTCGACCGAGTCCTCCCGGGCAAACAGGCTCTGGTCGCCCTTGCGCGCGTCGCCGATCAGGCGCTGGTAGGGCGGCCGCTCCTCGCCGCTCTGGTGGCGGGCGAAGAGCTCGACCGCCTCGCCCAGGAGCGCCTCGCCCGGACGCTTGGCCCGAGCCCCGAGGGAGATCGACATGTCGGGCGTCAGCCGGAAGCGGAAGTAATTGCCGTCGGGCGGCTCGACCTCGTGGAAGACGGTCTCCGGCGGCTGACGCAGCTCGACCAGGACCTCGGTCGCGGTTACCGGCAGGGCCTTGCCCGCCCGGACGTAGATCGGGACGCCGCCCCAGCGCCACGTGTCGAGGTGGAGGCGCAGGGCGACGAAGGTCTCCATCGTCGAGTCGGGGGCCACACCCACGACCGAGCGATAGCCGCGGTACTGGCCCCGGACGACGTCCTCGGGCCGGAGCGGCCGGAGCGAGTCGAGGACCTTGAACTTCTGGTTGCGGATCGCCTCCGGGCTGCGGCCCGAGGGCGCCTCCATGGCCAGCAGGCTGAGCACCTGGAGGAGGTGGTTCTGGACCACGTCCCGGATCGTGCCGGCCTGGTCGAAGAAGGCGCCCCGGTCGGCGACGTCGAAGGCCTCGGCCATGGTGATCTGGATGCTCGACACGTACTCGTGGCGCCAGATCGGCTCGAGGAACGAGTTGGCGAACCGGAAGTAGAGCAGGTTCTGGACCGGCTCCTTGCCCAGGTAGTGGTCGATCCGGAAGATCGAAGCCTCATCGAAGACGCGGTGGACGGTGGTGTTCAGCGAGCGGGCGCTGGCCAGGTCCCGCCCGAACGGCTTCTCGACGATGATCCGGGCGCCGCTGGCACAGCCCGAGCGCTCGAGGTTGTCGATGACCGGGGCGAAGAGCGACGGCGGGATCGCCAGGTAGTGGAGCGGGTGGGCCGCGGCGCCCAGCTCGGTGCGCAGGGCCTGGAACGTCGCCAGGTCGTCGTCGGAGCCCTTGACGTAGCGCAGCTGGGCCTGGAGCCGGGCCAGGATTGGCTCGTCGACCGGCCCGTTGGCGGCCAGGCTGGCCCGCGCCCTCTCCTTGAGAGCGTCCAGATCACCCGAGCGGGCCACGCCGATGATCGGCAGGTCGAAGCCGTCGTCGCGGATCAGGCCGGCCAGGGCCGGGAAGATCTGCTTGAAGGCCAGGTCGCCGGTCGCGCCGAAGAAGACGAACGCGTCCGAGACAACGGCGCTCATGCCCGGATCACGCCTTGGTCTCCAGGTGGCCGCCGAAGCCGAGGCGCATGGCCGACAGGATCTGGTCGGCGAAGTCCGATTCGCCCCGGGACGTGAAGCGCGAGTAGAGGGCCGTGGTCAGGACCGGGGCCGGGGCGCTGACGTCGATCGCGGCGATGCTCGTCCAGCGGCCCTCGCCCGAATCCGAGACGCGGCCGGCGAAGCCGGCCAGGTCCGGGCTGCTCAGGAAGGCCTGGGCGGTCAGGTCGAGCAGCCACGAGGCGACCACGCTGCCCCGCCGCCAGACCTCGGTGACCGCCGGCAGGTCCAGCTCGTACTGGTACAGCTCGGGCTCCCGGAGCGGCGCCGTCTCGGCGTCGACCGGCCGGCCGGCCAGGCCCGCGCCGGCGTGATGGAGGATGTTGAGGCCCTCGGCATAGGCCGCCATCAGGCCGTACTCGATCCCGTTGTGGACCATCTTCACGAAGTGGCCGGCGCCGCTCGGGCCGCAATGGAGGTAGCCCTGCTCGGCGGCGTTGGGTGCGCCGCTGCGACCCGGCGTCCGGCCGGCCGACTCGACGCCCGGGGCCAGGTCCTTGAAGATCGGCTCGAGGCGGGCGACGCCATCGTCGGGGCCGCCGATCATCAGGCAGTAGCCGCGCTCGAGGCCCCACACCCCGCCGCTCGTCCCGACGTCGAGGTACTCGATCCCCTGGGCCGCCAGGTCGTGGTTGCGGCGCAGGTCGTCGCGGTAATACGAGTTGCCGCCGTCGACGATCACGTCGCCCTTGGCCAGCAGCGGGACGAGCTCGGCCAGGGTCGCGTCGACCGAGCCGGCCGGGATCATCAGCCACAGGATCCGGGGCGCCTCGAGCTGGCCGACCAGGTCAGCGAGCGACGTCGCCCCGGCCGTGATCGAACCGTCGGCCTTGAACGCCTCGACGGTCTCGGCGTGGCGGGCATAGCCGACCACCCGGTGCCCCTTGCGGACGAGCCGCTGGGACATGTTTGCGCCCATCCGGCCCAGCCCGATCATGCCAACGTCCATCAGGTCCTCACCTCTCCACGGCCACGTCCCGTCAAGGATAGAGGCGCGGCGCGGAGGGGCTTGTCCGAAGCCCGATGCGCCCAGTCCGGCGGCTACGCCCCGGCGGCGATCTCGCCCGGGAAGCGCAGCGGCATCCCGGTTCCGTGGCGATAGAACGGGATCGGCTCGGGCGGCAGGGGCGTGTTGCCCAGGATCAGGTCGGCCGACTTCTCGGCCAGCATCATGACCGGGGCGTAGATGTTGCCGTTGGTGACGTAAGGCATCGAGGAGGCGTCGACCACCCGCAGGCCGTCGAGGCCGTGGACGGCCATCGTGAGCGGATCGAGGACCGACTCGGCGTCGATCCCCATCCGGGCGGTGCACGACGGATGGAGGGCGGTCTCGGCGTCGCGGGCCACCCACTCGAGGATCTCGGCGTCGCTCTCGACGCTGCCACCGGGCGATGTCTCGCCGCCGTTGTACGGCCCGAACGCGGGCTGGTTGAGGATCGAGCGGGCGACCCGGATCGCCTCGACCCACTCCCGCCGGTCCTGCTCGGTCGACAGGTAGTTGAAGCGGATCGCGGGATGGATCGTCGGGTCGGTCGAGGTGATCGAGACGGAGCCCCGCGAGTCCGAGTACATCGGCCCGATGTGGACCTGGTAGCCGTGCCCGGACGTCGAGCCCGTGCCGTCGTAGCGGATCGACAGGGGCAGGAAGTGGAACATCAGGTTGGGATAGCGCACGTCGTCGTTGCCCCGGACGAAGCCGCCGCCCTCGAAGTGGTTGGTGATCCCCGGACCGCGGCGCAGGAAGAGCCAGTTGGCCCCGATCCAGGGCCGGCGCCACGTCTGGGTGATCGGCTGCATCGAGACCGGCTGGAGGCTCTTGTACTGGATGTAGACCTCGAGGTGGTCCTGGAGGTGCTGGCCCACGCCGGGCACGTCCGCGACGACCGGGATCCCCAGCGCCCCGAGCTCGGCCGCGGCCCCCACGCCCGACAGCTGGAGGAGCTGCGGCGAATTGATCGAGCCGCCGCACAACAGCACCTGGCCGCCCCGTACCTGGCGGCCACCGGCCAGCTCGACGCCCACCGCGCGGGTGCCCTCGAACAGGATCCGGGTGACGAACGCACGGGTCTCGACGGTCAGGTTCGGCCGGCGCATGACCGGGTGGAGGTAGGCCCGCGCGGCACTCAGCCGGCGGCCACGGTGGATGTTCCGGTCGAACGCCGCGAAGCCTTCCTGGCGGTAGCCGTTGACGTCGTCGGTCAGCGGGTAGCCCGCCTCCTGGACCGCCTGGAAGAAGGCGCCGAAGAGCGGGCTGGTGGCCGGCCCGCGCTCGAGGGTCAGCGGGCCGGCGTGCCCCCGCCAGGGATCGTCGGCGGCCGCCGCCAGGCAGCGCTCCATCCGCTTGAAGTAGGGCAGGCAGTGGGCGTAGTCCCAGCTGCCCATCCCCGGGTCGGCGGCCCAGCGCTCGTAGTCGAGCGGGTTGCCGCGCTGGAAGATCATCCCGTTGATGCTGCTCGAGCCGCCCAGGACCTTGCCCCGGGCGTGGTAGATCCGGCGGCCGTTCATGAACGGCTCGGGCTCGGACTCGTACTGCCAGTCGTAGTGCTTGTTGCCGATCGGGAAGGCCAGCGCGGCCGGCATGTGGATGAAGACATCGAACCGGTAGTCGGGCCGGCCGGCCTCCAGGACGAGGACCTGGCTGGCCGGGTCGGCGCTCAGCCGGTTGGCCAGGGCGGAACCCGCCGAGCCACCGCCGACGATGATGAAGTCGTACTGGACGGGCGCCATGGCCGCGATGCTAGCAGCGCGGGGAGTACCCCGGAGCTAGGCCTCGCGCTCGATCTCGCGCTTTCGGCGCGCCACGAAGGCGGCCAGCTCCCCGGCGATCGCCGGGTCGAGGGGCGGCGCCTGGAACTCCGCGAGGAGCGTCTTCCAGATCCCGTTGGCCCGCTCGGTCGCGGTCCGGGCCCCGTCCTCGTGCCAGGTCTCGAAGTTGCGCCAGTCGGAGACCAGCGGCCGGTAGAAGGCCGTCTCGTAGCGCTCGAGGGTATGGGCGGTGCCGAAGA
>DATGGC010000172.1:0-18727 GCA_035308745.1 Candidatus Limnocylindrales bacterium
GGACCGGGCCACCCAGCCACCCAGCCACCCAGCCACCCAGCCGCCTCCGGGCCGGGAATCGACAAGGCCCCCGGCGTTCGGGGGCCTCGTGGGGGTAGGCTAGGGAGCCTGCCGCGCTGGGTCAGCGCATTCCGTAGCGCGTCCAGGCGGCGAGATGGTCTCGTGGATCGGTGCCCTCTCGACCTTCGTCGGAAGAGAGCAGGATGCTCACAAACGCGAAGAGCGCGAGGAGGGCGACAGCGCTGGCGATCAGCATGTCGAGTTCCTCCAGGTGATCGGATCGGTCCCGTCGAAACGGGGCTGCCAGCACTCGTGGCAGCCATACCATCCGGTGGCTGCGAACAGTGTAGCCTAACAAATAGTGGCTGTCAAAGGTCACTAACCTAACAAATAAGGACCAGATGCCTCGTCAGGATGGCTTGAGCCGGGTCGACCTCCGAATCCTCGACATCCTTCAGCGGGATGGCCGGGCGTCGTTCGCCGACATCGGCGCGGCCGTCGGGATGAGCGCGCCGTCGGCCCACGAGCGGGTCAAGAAGCTCGAGGCGCGGGGCGTGATCCAGGGCTATGGCGCGCGTCTCGATGCCCGGGCGATGGGCCGGGGCATCCTCGCCTTCAGCTGGGTCCGCCAGTCGCCCGGGCCGTCGACCACGGACCTGACCGAGGCCTTCGGCGAGCTGCCCGAGATCGAGGAATGCCATCACATCGCCGGCGAGGCCGACTACCTGCTCAAGGTCCGGGCGGCCGATACGCTCGACCTGGAGCGAGTGATGAAGCAGATCCAGGCGATCCCATTCGTGTACACGACGGAGACCGACGTGGTCTATTCGAGCGCGTTCGAGCACCGGCCGCTGGCGATCCCGGTTGAAACCGGCGCTGAGCAGGACGCGTAGCCGATGACAGGCGAGGACGCCGGTCTGGTCCGGGCGGTGGCGTCCGGGTCCGAGGACGCCCTCGTCCAGCTCTATGACCGCTATGCCGGCGCGGTGTACGCCACCGCGCGCCGGCTGACAACCGACCGGGGACTCGCCGAAGACGTGGTTCAGGAAACCTTTCTCGCACTCTGGAACCGGGCCGAGCAGTACGACCCGGCCATGGGCTCGCTGCCGGCCTGGCTGCTGACGATCGCCCGCAACCGGACGATCGACCGCCTGCGCGCCCTGGGCCGCCGGCCGCCGACCGTACCCGTCTCCGACGTTGCCCTGCCTGATGAGGGCGACACGGCCGCCCTCGAGCGGCTGATCGCCGGCGGGGAAGTGGTGGGGGCGGGCCAACCGGTCATGGGCCCGGCCGCCCTGCTGGCCGAGACAGAGCTGCGCACCTCGCTGGCCGAGGCGCTGGCCGAGCTGCCCGACGTGGAGCGTGCCGTCCTGGTCCTGGCCTATCGCGACGAGCTCAGTCAAAGCGAAATCGCCGAGCGGCTCGGCTGGCCGATCGGCACCGTCAAGACCCGCACCCGGCGGGCGCTCCTCCGGATGCGCAACGCGCTCGGGCCGGGCTTCATGCCCGTCGATGGACCCGGTCCGGTGGTTGGGGCGGCCGAGCGATGAACGAGCACGCCGCGGTGCGGGAGCAGCTCGAGCTGGCCGCTGTCCAGCCCGGCGGCCTCGACCGCCTGACGGCCGGCGACACGACCGAGGCGGCCGCCCTGGCCGGCCACCTGGCGGGTTGCCCAAGCTGCTCGGCCGAGGCCGATCGCCTGCGGGCCTCGGCCGGCTTGATTCGTTCCGCCGTCCTGGAGACGCCGCCGCCCGAGCTGCGCGATCGGACGCTGGAGCTGGTCCGGGCAGTCGGCCGGACGCGGGGCGCGTCCACGCCGGCGTCCATCCCGGCCCCAGTCGCGGCCCCGCTCCCGACCCCGCTCGACGCGACGCGCTCGCCGGGCACCGTCATCGTCCTCCGCCGGCGGTCGTTCCGGACGATCCTCCTGCCCCTCGGGCTGGCCGCCGCGATCGTGGTCGCCATCGTGGGGACGGCCGCGGTCGTTGGCGGCCGCCAGGACCCGGCCCTGGCGGTCAGCCAGGCGACCTCGGCCGAGCTGGCCCGGGTGAACGCCTGGACGCTCAAGGTTGGCGCCGAGCCCGACGTCAAGCGGATTGCGCTGGTCAGCCAGACGGGCGCCAAGGCCCAGGGGACCGTGCTCTTCTCACCGACCACGACCGACCTGGTGGTGGTCGCCTCCGGCCTCGCGCCGGCCCCGAGTGGTACGGAGTACCGCTGCTGGGTGCTGCTCAACGGCACCCGGGTCGATGTCGGCCGAATGGATGTCGGGGGCGGCCTGGCCTATTGGGTCGGACCAGTCGCCGGGCTCACCAACCCGCCGCCGGGCACGCCCTTCGGCGTCTCGCTGGCCGAGATCAACGGTCCGATCGAGTCGGGCGATCCCGTGATCGGCGGATCATTCGGGGGCTAAGCCGCGTGGGGCGGCTCGCTCGATCAGGTCCCGGCGTCCGGCTCGAGGCTCGACCCAGGTTCCCGGGCAACGGCATCATTGAAGGCCGCCAGGTCGGGCCACTCGGCTCCGCAGGCCAGGCAGCCGATGCCCGGCTCCTCGAGGCTCGGCCCGGTGACCATGCCGTAGATCTCGTCGAGCGGCCGGAAGCCGGTCGTGTCGATCGTGGGCAGCGTGAGGAGGGCCAGCCGGTGGGCGCCGCAATTCGGGCAGGCCGCCTCGGAGCGCGTCGACTCGTCGAGGGCCGGGTCGCTGCCGGTCGTCGGATCGGCCCCGGTTCCCGGCGTTCGAGCCTGATCGGTCACCCTGGCTCCTTCGATCTCGTGATGCTGATGTCGTCGGTCCGGCCGGCCCGAGTCGTCCGGCGCGAGGCACGATGATGCCCCGCCCCAAGGAAACGCGTCAGGGCAACGACGTCCCCGAGACCGATGTCGCGGCCATGTTCGACTCGATCGCGCCGGTCTACGACCGGGTTAACACGCTGATGACCGCTGGCGGCGACGGTCGCTGGCGGCGGGCGGCGGCGGAGGCGACCGAGCTGCGCAGCGGGCAGGCCGCCAT
Organism: Candidatus Limnocylindrales bacterium; assembly: GCA_035308745.1. Lineage (GTDB taxonomy): Bacteria > Chloroflexota > Limnocylindria > Limnocylindrales > CSP1-4 > Palsa-1033. The sequence goes on from DATGGC010000172.1 coordinate 3,014, forward strand.
CGATGCTGCCTGTGGCACGGGCAAGCTCAGCGCGACCCTGGCCGCCCGGGTCGGGCCGTTCGGCCGGGTCGTGGGGGTCGACCTGGCGCCGGCGATGATCGCCGCGGCGCAGGCCGGCTATCCCGACCTCGTCCAGCTCAGCTTCCAGGTCGGCAATGCCCTGACCCTGCCGTTCGCCGACGCGGAGTTCGACGCGGCCACGATCGCCTTTGGGCTGCGCAACCTGGCCGATTTCGAGGCGGGCTTCCGGGAGCTGGCGCGGGTGGTCCGACCGGGCGGCCGGGTGGTCTGCCTCGAGCTGAGCGTCCCGCCCCAGCGCGGCTGGGGCCGCATCTTCCGGGGCGCGTTCGGCCGCCTGGCGCCGCTCGTCGCGGGCGCCTTCGGCCAGGGCCGGACGTATCGCTACCTGCCCACCTCGCTCGACGGGTTTCCGGATCCCGACACCCTGGCGGCGACGATGCGCGCCGCCGGCCTGCTCGAGGTGAGCTTCCGGCGATTGGCCCTAGGCGCCGTCGCTCTCCATGTCGGACGTGCTCCGGAGGTGAGCCGGCCAGGGGTCTGACGTGCCGGGCGGCGGCTCGTCGCGGGGCGGGGTCTCGATGCCGGACCCGGCATCGATCGAGGTCGCGCCGCCGGCCAGCCATTCGCGGTGGAGGCGCAGGATCTCGCCAATCTGGTTCGGGTCGAGCTCACCATCGGTCGGCTGGAGGACCTTGGCGATCCAGGTGGACTCGCGCACGACCTCCGCCTCGGCCTGCTCGTCGGCCGAGCGCGAGAAGTCGACCATGACCAGGAACACGAGCAGGGCGCCGATCACCAGCCCGACCAGGAGCAGCCACCACTGAAACTCGTCGTTCATCGGCCGCAAGTATAGGGAGCGACGGCCGCCGGGGGCCGAACGGGACGCAGCGGGCCGGAGCCGGTTCGCCGGGTACACTCGGCGGCGATGATCGATATCACCCCGCCCTCGATCGCCTTCCAGATCGGCCCCCTGCCGATCTACTTCTACGGCATCTGCTACGCCCTCGGGCTGATGCTGGCCTACGTCGTGATCCGCCACGGCGTCCGGGCCCGGGGCCTGAACGAGAGCTGGTTCGCCAACGGGATGATCATCGTGGCCATCGCGGCCCTGATCGGCGGCCGGGCCTATCACGTGATCGACCAGTGGCAGCTGTACAAGGACGACCTGCTCAAGATCGTCCTGCCGCCGTACGCCGGGCTGGGCGTCTACGGCGGCATCTTCGCCGGGGCGATCGCCGTGATCGTCTACGCCCGCTATCACCACCAGTCGTTCTGGGCCTGGGCCGACGTGATCGCGCCTGGGCTCTTTGCGATGGAGTTCGTGGCCCGCTGGGGCAACTTCTTCAACCAGGAGCTGTACGGGCCGCCGACGACCGCGCCGTGGGGGATCGCGATCGACTGCGCCCACCGGGTCGCCGGCTACTTCTGCCCGCCCGACGGGACGACCCCGGCCAGTGCCCACTTCCAGCCGCTGTTCCTGTACGAGTCGATCTCGGGCCTGCTTGGGATGCTGACCCTGCTCTGGCTGTCGCGCCGCTTCGCCGCCCGACTGCGGACCGGCGAGATCGCCCTGATCTTCTTCATCTGGTACGCCGCGGTCCGCTTCATGCTCGAATTCCTGCGGATCGACAACTGGACCTTCTTCGGGATCCCGACGGCCCAGCTGATCTCAGTGATCGTGATCGCGGTGTCCGTGGCGCTGCTGGTCTGGCGTCGCGGCCGGGTCCCGCCGGGGCTGTCCCAGCCGGTGGCACGCGAACCGGACGACGACGACGACGACGGCGACGACGAGGACGACGACGAGGAGGACGACGAGGCCGACGGCGAGGCCGACGAGGACGGCGATCTCGAGCCCGTCCCGGCCCTCGACGCCGGGGCCGGAGTCGCGGGCAGCTGACCGCCTCGCCTGAGCCGTCCCGCCGCCGGCCGCCGGCCCGAACGTCGCCCGAGGCGCTGGCCCGCCACCGGGGTGGCGTCCGGGAAGGCCTCGACTGGCTCGGCCGGGCGCCCGAGACCCGGGCCGGCGTGCTCGTTCGCGGGCTGGCCCTGGTCTTTCGCTTCATCGTCTTCGGGCTGTTCCGGATCCGGCACGAGCGGCTCGGCGGGGAACACGTGCCGAGGGGCGGGGGCTACATCGTCGTTGCAGCGGTCCACCGGGGCTGGATGGACCCCTTCCTGATCATGGACGCGCTGCCCCTCGAGCCGCGGGTCTGGTTCCTGGGCAGCGGCCCGTCGGCCTTCAGCGCCCGCTGGCGAGAGTGGCTGCTCCACCAGGTCGGGGGCATGCTGCCGGTCTGGCGCGGGGGCGTCGGCATCGACCAGCATGTCGCCTCGGCCCGGGCGGTCGTCGCGGCCGGTGGCGTCTTCGTCCTGATCCCCGAAGGCGGCGTCGCCGGTCCGCCCGACCGGCTCGCCCAGTTCCGGTTTGGTTCGGCCCTGATCGCGCTCCGGGCCGGGGCGCCGATTCTGCCCATCGCGATTGCGGGCAGCGCCGAGCTGTACGTCGGCCGCCGCCTGGCGACTCGGGTCCTGCCTCGGACGTCCGCCCGGGAGTTGCTGGCCGGCGACTGGCCGGCCAACGGCCTCCTGCCCGTGGCCGGCAGCCGGGCGGAGCTCGATCTGGCCCACCGGTTGACCGACCGCTTTGCCGAGCTGCTCGGGCCGGCCGTCGCCGAGCTCTACCCTGGGACCGTCGATCCGCCCGGTCGGCCTCGCCGCCTGCGCCGCCTCACCTGGCTCTTCCTGGCCCGCCCGCGGGACGCCCGCTGAGCGGACGACCGGCTATCCTCGCGGGCATGGACTACGCCCACTCGATCCTCGACCTCGTCGGCAACACGCCGCTCGTCGAGCTGACCCGGGTGACCCGCGAGCTGGGCCCCGCCGAACGCCGGCCGCTGATCCTGGCCAAGCTCGAGGCGATGAACCCGGGCGGATCGGTCAAGGATCGGATCGGCCTGCCGATGATCGAGGCGGCCGAACGGGCCGGGCTGCTCAAACCGGGCGGCACGATCATCGAGCCGACCAGCGGCAACACCGGCCACGGCCTGGCGATCGCGGCGGCGCTCAAGGGCTATCGCTGCATCTTCGTGATGGCCGACAAGCAGTCGGCCGAGAAGCAGGCCCTCCTGCGGGCCTACGGCGCCGAGGTGGTCCTCTGCCCGACGAACGTGGCGCCCGAGTCGCCCGAGAGCTACTACTCGGTGTCGGCCCGTCTCGCCCGGGACATTCCCGGTGCGTTCAAGCCCGACCAGTACTGGAATGCCGAGAACCCCGCCGCCCACGAGCGGACCACCGGACCCGAGCTCTGGCGCCAGACCGATGGCCGGCTGACCCATTTCATCGCCAGCGTCGGAACCGGCGGGACGATCAGCGGCGTGGCTCACTACCTCAAGTCCCAGAACCCGGCCATCCAGATCATCGGCGCCGATCCTGAGGGCAGCGTCCTGTCCGGCGACACGGCCCGGCCGTACCTGACCGAGGGGATCGGCGAGGACTTCATGCCCGGCACGTTCGATCCCGCGGTGATCGATCGCTGGGTGCGCGTCTCGGACCGCGATTCGTTCGCGGCGGCCCGACGCCTGACCCGCGAGGAGGGGATCCTGTCGGGCGGGTCGTGCGGTACGGCGCTGGTGGCAGCGATGCTGGTCGGCCGGGAGCTGGCGGCGAGCGAGACCGGGAACGACGCGGTCGTGGTCGTGCTCCTGCCCGATGGCGGCCGGAACTACCTGTCCAAGCTGTACAACGACGAGTGGATGCGGGTCAACGGGCTGCTGGCCAGCGGCGGTGGCTCGGCCCACATCGGGGCGCTGCTCACGGATCGTCATCACGACGCCGATCGGCCCGGCCTGGTCCTGGCCCGGACGACCGAGCGCGTGGGCGCGGCAATCGATCGCCTCCAGACCTACGGGATCAGCCAGATGCCCGTCTCGGAGTCCGCCGCCGACGTGCCGGGCGGCGTCCGGATCGAGTCGATCGTCGGCTCGATCTCCGAGCGCGGCCTGCTCGATCGGGCCTTCCGCGACCCGTCGGTGGTCGAGCGGACGGTGGGCGAGCTGATGGATCCGCCACTGCCGGTGATCGACGTCGGGGCGGCCCTCGATGACGCCTTCCGGCTCCTGTCGGGCGCGACCTCGGCGCTGGTCGCGGTCGAAGCCGGCCAGCCGGCGGGGATCGTGACCAAGCTCGACCTGCTCGAGTACGTCGCCCACCGGCCGGTCCGGGTCTGACCTCGATGGCCAACGATCCGGGCGGGACGGGTGAGCGCCGGCCCTTCGCCGAGCGCTACGCCGCGGACGAAGGCTGGACGTTCGAGACCCTGTCCGTCCATGCCGGGCAGGAGCCCGACGAGCTGACCGGCGCCGTCGCCCCACCGATCTACCAGACAAGCACCTATGCCCAGGACGGCATCGGCCAGCCCCGAGACGGCTGGGAGTATGCCCGGACGGGCAATCCCACCCGGCGCCGCCTCGAGCGGGCGGTGGCGGCGCTGGAGGGCGGCGAGCAGGGGATCGCCTTCTCGTCGGGCGCGGCGGCGACGGCGATGATCGCCGAGCTGGCCCTGCCCGGTGACGAGGTCGTGATCGGCGACGATGTCTATGGGGGCACGTTCCGGCTGTTCGAACGGGTGCTCCGCCCGCAGGGCATCAATGCCCGCTACGTGGACCTGGCCTCGAACCCGGCCAATGTCCGTTCGGTCCTCTCGCCGCGGACTCGGCTGGTCTGGTTCGAGACGCCGACGAATCCGCTCCTCAAGCTGGTCGACATCGCCGGCGTCGCCGACGCGATCGCCGCCCATCGCGGGGCCGACAGCGAGCGGCCGCTGCTCGTCGTCGACAATACCTTCGCCTCGCCGGCCGTCCAGCGCCCGCTCGATCACGGCGCCGATATCGTCTTCCACTCGTCGACGAAATACCTCGGCGGCCATTCGGACACGGTCAACGGGATCGTGGTCACCAGCCGGCCGGCGGTCGCCGAGCGGCTGCGCTTCCTCCAGAACGCGATCGGCGCGGTACCCGGCCCGTTCGACTGCTTCCTCGTCCTGCGCGGCCTTCGGACGCTGGCGCTGCGGGCCGAGCGGCACGCCGCGAATGCAGCGGCGATCGCCGGCCTGCTGGCCGCCCGCGACGACGTCGCCGAGGTCCGCTACCCCGGGCTGAGCTCCGGGCCGCATGCCCATCCCCAGGCGGCACTTGGGGCGAGCCAGATGCGCACTGCCGGCGGGATGGTCTCGTTCATTCCGGCCGCCGGTGGGGCCCACGGCCGGAGTGCCCGGGAGCGGGCCGTTGCCATCTGCGAGTCGACCCGCCTGTTCACCCTGGCCGAGTCGCTGGGCGGGGTCGAGTCCCTGATCGAGCTGCCGGCGGTGATGACCCACGCCTCGGTCGCCGGCTCGCCGCTCGAGGTCGATCCGGCCCTGATCCGGCTGTCGTGCGGGATCGAGGCCGAGGCAGACCTGATTGCCGACCTGCGGGCCGCCCTCGACCGAGCCTGAGGGCAGGCCCGGGCTGGCAAGGCCAGGACCAGCCCCGTCCGATCGCCCTTACGAGGGCGACGGGATGACGATCGGGGCCTGGCTCGGGTCGGGCGCGATCGTGGTCGCCGAGGTGGCCGACGTCCCGCCGCTGGACGGCGTCGTGTACGTCGCCTTGAGCGAGCCGTCACCGGCCAGGACCAGGTCGACCGGCACCGTGTTCGTGCCGGCCAGACCCAGGATCGCGGCCGGGTAGCTCGCTGTCAGCTCGACCATGTCCGAGCTCTGGGCGACGACGGTCGCCTGGCTGGGTGCCTTGAGCGCGTCGAGCGGATTGCCGCTGGGCACGGTCCCGTTGACCTCCACCCAGCCCGTGCCGGACTGGAGGACCCAGGAGCGAGGCGGCAGGCTGCGATAGGTGATCGCCACGCCATTGGTCGTCACGGTGAACTCGCTGCCGCCGCTCACCCAGCGGCCCTTGGCCTGGGTCGCGACCTGGCCGCCGATGCTGACCGTGGTCGTGAAGGAATAGCCGTTGGCGAGCTGGGCAAGGACCGCTGCCAGGCGGCTGGCGCCGTCGGCGGCACCGGATCCGGTCGCCGCCCCGATGGTGCCCGGCGCGCTGGGCGCAGTGCTGCCCGTCCCGCCGCAGGCGGCCAGCAGGCCGGCCAGGGCGACGAGCAACGACACGCCAACGAGGGCGGCGTCGCTGGCGCGACGACGCCCTCCGCTGGCGACGCCTGGGCCCCTGCGCCGCGCGGGCGCCGGAGCGAAGGCTTGCTTGAGTGCGGCGTTGTTCAGTGCGACTTGGGCCTGCTGTGGGTCATGCTCGGGGGACCCCACTGCCAGTGACTCCAGTGGCTGTGGCCGTGGCCGTGGTCACCGTGCTTGCCGCCGCCGCAGTCACCGGAGCGGCCGAGGACCAGCAGGTTGTAGGTGCCGTCGGACTGGGCCAGCAGGTTCACGAACACGCCCGTTCGACCCTTGTCGAAGAAGGCGACGAAGCCATGGGCGAAGGTCTTCTCCGTCGCCGTTCCGCCGGTCGCGCCGTCATAGACGACGGTGCCGTCGGAAGCGACGTGGTAGCTGACTTTGACCGGGGCTCCGGCGCAGGTCGTGGCCGACCAGGTCCGGGCTCCGGCGAGACTGGCGAGCGTGCCGTTCAGCTTCTGGGCATCGCGCCCGGTCAGCGAGATCGACAGCCCCGCCGTCCCGTCGCCGCGGACCGCGACCGAGATCGTCAGAGTCTTGGTGAAGCCCTGCCAGGTGAAGGTCCCGCTGGCGCTGGCATGGCTGCCCTTGGCCTTGTCACCGGACTTGGAGCCGCCCGGGGTGACCTTGTGGACCGGGGCCGGCGTCGGCGTCCAGACCACGCCCGATGGGGTGGTCACGGTGCCGATCGACACGGTCGGATTGCCACTGCTGTCCTTGCCGACGGTGTATGCCGCGGTGGACTTTGTCCCCGTCCCGAAGACATCGGCCGACCAGGACCCGTCGCCGAGCAGGTCGCCCAGCTGCTTGGCCTTGGCCTTGATCGCCAGCTGGCCACCCTTGGCCTTGACGGCGACCTTGACGCTGCCGTCGGTGTTGGTGAACTTGACGAAGTCGTCGCCCGATTTCGTCTTCGACAAGGCCGAGCTCGGATCGAGCGCGACGCCGGAGATGTTGCCACCCGAATCAAGGGTGACGGCGACCGTCAGGGGAGTGCCGAGGAGCGGCAGGGTGGCGGTCATCCCGCCGGTCTCGGCAATCGGTGCATTGGTGGTGGCGGCGACCGCGGCCGGGGTGACGGCCAGCAGGAAGGCGCCCAAGGCGAGGCCCGTGAGACGCAGGGGGACGCGGGTCGCGTGGTGGGTCATTGGCTCGGTCTCCTCGTTGCTCGCGAGCCCCGGCGACTGGCACTGAGTCGTCACTCGAGATGGGCTCGCTGTACGTTTGAGCACGCTCCTTTGAGCACGCTGATGGCTTCACCCTACCCCGATCAGCCGATCTGTGCCGGGAACGGTGGTCCCGGAATGGCCTGGCCTGATCGTCCCGCCGAGTGCGGCGCGCCAGCCGCTACGCTGTCGCGGATATGGCCTGGTTCCTCGTCCGCCGGCTCGTGGCCAACGCGATTGTCATCGTCGGCGTCGCGTTCATCGTCTTCGTGCTGGTCTTCCTGACGAGCGATCCGGTGCGCGCCCTGCTGCCCCTCGACGCGCCGCCGGCCGCGGTCCAATCGCTGCGCCAGAGCCTTGGCTTCGACCAGCCCATCCCGGTCCAGTTCCTGGGCTTCCTGGGGCGAGCCATCCATGGCGACTTCGGGACTTCGACCCGGACCCTCGAGCCGGCACTCGGGATGGTCCTGGCCCGGCTGCCGGCCACCCTGTCGCTCGGGGCGGCCGGACTGCTGGTCTCGCTGCTCATCTCGGTCCCCCTGGGCATCGCCGCGGCCGCCCGGCCCGGCTCGTGGGTCGACGTGACGGCCCGGGTGGTGGCCATCGCCGGCCAGGCCGTGCCCGGCTTCGTCCTGGGCCAGGTCCTGATCCTGGTCTTCGGGGTCACCCTCCGGATCCTGCCCGTCTCGGGCTCGGGCGGGATCAGCTACGTCATCCTGCCGGCCCTCGTCATTGGCCTCGGATCAGCCGCGGGGCTGGCCCGGATCCTGCGCTCGAGCCTGCTCGATGTCCTGGCCGCGGACTACATCCGGACCGCCCGGGCCAAGGGCCTGCCGCCGTCGCGGGTGATGCTTCGGCACGCCCTGCGCAATGCGGCGATCCCGTTCGTGACCTTCCTGGCCTTCGACCTGGCCGCGATCGTGTCCGGGGTCATCGTGGTCGAGGTGATCTTCAGCTACCCGGGGATGGGCCTCCTCGTGGTCCAGGCGGTCACCAACCGGGACGTGCCGGTGATCCAGGCGTTCACCTTCGTGGCCGCCCTCACGATCGTGACCGTGAACCTCGGGCTCGACGTGCTGTACGGCGTGCTCGATCCGCGAATCCGGCTGGGCTGAGATGGACGAAGCCTGGTCACCGCCCCGCCCGGCCTGGAGCCTGCGCCGCCTCGAGCCGCTGGTCCTGGTCGGCGGCTCGCTCGTTGCCCTGATCGTGCTGCTGGCGGTCCTCGCCCCGTGGATCAGCCCCCACGATCCACTGGCCCAGGTCCTGACCGACCGGCTCAAGCCGCCGGCCTGGCTGCCGGGCGGCTCGCTCACCTACCTGCTGGGGACGGACGCCAACGGTCGCGACCTGCTGTCGCGGATCCTGTGGGGTGCCCGAACCTCGCTCGAGATCGGGCTCCTGACGGTGATCCTCGGGGCAGCGATCGGGGTGACCGCCGGTCTCGTGGCGGGCTACCGGGGCGGCTGGCTGGCTACGATCGTCGGCCGCCTGGCCGACATCCAGCAGGCGATCCCGCTCCTGATCCTGGCCCTGGCCGTGATCGCGATGGTCGGCTCGTCGATCCTGAACCTGGTCCTCGTCCTGGGCATCGGCTCGTGGCTCTACTACTACCGGATCGTGCGCGGCGAGGTCCTCGCCATCCGGGAGCGCCCGTACATCGACGCGGCCCGGGCGACCGGCGTCGGCGGCGCCCGGATCCTCGTCCGCCACATCCTGCCCAACGTGGCCGGCTCGATCATCGTGATCGTGACCCTCGAGCTGCCCCAGGTGATCCTGTTCACCGCCGGGCTCACCTTCCTGGGCCTGGGAGTGCCGCCGCCGACCCCCGAGTGGGGCCGGCTGATCTTCGACGGCCGGGACTACCTCCAGAGCGCCTGGTGGCTCACCGTCGAGCCGGCCGCGGTCCTGGTCCTGTTCGTGCTTGGCGTCAATCTCCTGGGCGACGCCCTGCGCGACCGAATCGACCCAGCCCGGCGGCAGGGGCCGCGTTAAGGGCGTATCATCGTTGGTCCTGCCGAGTCGATCGAGACGCTCCCGGCATGCCCAAGCCCCCAGCGACCGATCGGAGCCCGCGTTGGCCCTCACTCCTCCCGCCAAGCCCGGTATCACGCCCGAGTTCAAGCACGTGATCGACGAGTACAAGCACCGGGAGCAGACGGTCACCTGCGTCTGCGGCTGGCACGGCAGCTCGGTCGGCATCGACGGCCAGCCTTCGGCCTGGACTGCCCACCTGATCTCCGTCCGGGGCAAGAAGCGCTAGCCCGGCCCGCTCCCTGAGCCTCGCGCCGGCCTACGGCGTGTAGGGCACTTCGGTCACCACGACCTGGCCGCCGATCTCGGCCACGTCGAACGCAAATCCCGTGCTATCGCCGGTCAGGGCCACGACGTTCCCCAGCCAGGTGCCGCCCGGCGGCGGCGGGCAGGGCGACGCCGAGGTCGTGCATTCGAAGCTGCCAGCGCGCACGCCCACCCGCTCGACCTGCGCCCTCCGGTCACCAAGGACCGGCGTGACGGCAGCGAGCAGGGCGTTGCACGTCTCGCGGGTCGTGCCCGGATAGCAGCCGAAGGCCGGATCGAAGGCCGGCGCCGACCCGACTCCGACGCGGGCGCTGGCGCCCGGAGCCACGAAGAACGTCAGTACGGTCGGGCTCAGCGGGGATGCGCTGTCAATGAGCGTGAACGAGCCCTGTGACACGGTCCTTCGGAAGGCGTTCAGGCAGCTCGCCACCGGATGAAGCGGCGCGGGCGTGGATCCCGGCTCGGGGGCGGCTCCCAGGCCGCTGCCCCTCGTGACCCAAGAGCGCGCCGACGCGTCGGAGCAAAAGGTCGGGTCGCCATCGAGGTTGGCGCGGGTCAGCGCGGCCCACCAGGTCGGAGTGCCGATCTCAGCCGGGGTTTTTCCACCGGTCGGCCCGAGGGGCGGGCCGAACGGGTCGGTCGAGGCGATGATCGATTGCCAGTCCGGCCGAAGGGTCAAAGAGCAGATCTGGTCGAGCCAGTCCGTCGGCAGCGCGCTGCAATCTGACGGTGCTGCGATCGTGATCACCGGCCCAGGGGAGCCCGGCAGGGTCCGCACGCGGATCCGGTACGGCACGTCCGCCGCCGCGCTCGGGCTCGGGCTTGCTGCGGACGCCGAGGTTGCCGGGGACAGGCTCGGCCCGGAGATTCCTGGGCGCACCTGGCTCGCGATCAACGCGAAGCCCGCCAGGACAACCAGCGCAATCACCGCGGCCAGGGCCCATGGCGCCGCCCGGCGGTGAATCGGACCCCTGTCGACTCTGCGCACTTCGGCGATTCGCCGGAGCAATGCCTCGGACGGCTCGCCGCCGTCGAAGCGGGCATGCAAGCGGGCCGACAGTCGGACCTCGAGCTCAGCCTCGTCCATCGCCGGCCTCCATTCCTGTGCGCAGCGCCACCAGCGCGTAGTGCAGTCGTGATTTCACGGTGCCGGTCGGGATGCCCAGCCGCTCGGCGATCGCCTCGAGGGGCAGGTCCAGCCAGTAGCGCAGCAGGACCACCAGGCGGTGCTCGAGATCGAGCTCCTCGAGGGCTGCATCCAGACGGGCATCTCCGCTGGCGGGTGCCTCGCTCGACTCCCGCCACGCGGCCTGGAGGCTGATCGCCCGGACCTGGCGGCGCTGCCGGCTGCGCAGGCGGTCGCGACAGCCGTTGATCAGGATCCGGTCGAACCAGGTCGTGAACGCCCCGTGGTCGCGCAGCGACGAGCGCTGTCGCCAAGCGGCCAGGCAGGCGTCCTGGACGGCATCCTCGGCCTCGGCGTCATCCAGGAGGATCGCCCGCGCCAGTCGATAGGCCACCCGGACGTGCTGAGCAAGCTCGGCTTCGAAGTCGTCTCCCTCACGGCCGGCCACGCCGGTGGTGCGCAATCGTCCCGCCCTTCCGATCGACCGGGCAACGCGGCCCTCGCCATAGTGGACGATCGGCGATGGGCCAAAGGTTCAGCGCTGCGCGATTCGGCACCGGCGCATAGCGATGGCCCGGGAGAAGCTAGCTGGCGACCTCGCCCCGGCCGGCGCGGCGGCGGTCGACCTGGAGGCGCTCATCGGCGATGCGCACCGCCGCGGTCAGGTCCGAGCTGGGCGTGGGGCAGGCCCAGCCCATGGCGACCCGGGTCGAGACCGCACCGGCGGCCAGCCAGCGATCGCACTGGGTGCGGACCCGCTCGGCAAAGTTGATCGCCTGGATCTCGTCGGTCTCGGGCATCAGGATTCCGAAGCGGGCCGGGCCGAGCCGGGCGACGTGGTCCGTTGCCCGGCCGTTGCGGGTCAGCGTCTCGGCGATCGCCGGGATCAGGCGCTCGGCCGCGTCGGTGCCCATCCGGCTGACCAGCCGTTCGAAGCCGTCGAGCTCGAGCAGGACGACCGTGACCGGCCGCCGGTAGCGGCTCAGGCGGGTGCCTTCCTCGCGGATCCGGCGTTCCCAGTCGACAGCCGCGTCGACGCGGGGCAGCGGCGCCGGCTCGGAGCGGCGGGCCTGGGGAGCATCGGTCCACACGACGGTCTGCTCGGCGGGGCTGCCGCTGACGTCGGCCAGGTGCGGCGCCGGCTGGTCGAATTCGACCTCGGGCGGCTCTTCGCGGGGGCCAAGGGCGGTGGGTGGCGAGACGAAGAAGGCGATCGCCTCCTGGTCGGCCGCATGCGGCTCATCTTCGAGGACGGAGCGGAAGCGTCGGGCGTCGTCGGCGGCGGTCACTGGTTCGATGGTCTCCTGGAATGATCCTGGTGTGTCGTCGTGCAGGTGATCCGGCGTGGATGTCGCCCTGGCCAGCCGGGCGTCGTCGAGCCCAGCGGTCGCCGATACCGGAGCGGGCCGGAGTCGGCGAACGAGGGACACGATGAGGACTCCCATGATGACAAGATTCGCGACAATCGCGATTCCGACGGCGATGATGAGCGGCTCGGTGGACATGCAGGCTCCGGTTCGAGCGACGGATCGCCCGGGTAGTGCATGATCGCCTGCGGGTCGGTGACCGACAACAGTCCTAACCACCCCCGGACGAATCGTTGGTGCCGCCGGGCAACGATGTGCACTCCGGTCGGGACCCGGGTGCTGCGGGGTTGCGCCCAGCCGCCCAGCCGCGTATCCTCCCGGCCCGATCCGCTCCCGGTGAAGCGGACGGAGAACCGAGGTCAGCCGTGGCACGCGCGATGTGGCGAGGAGCCATCCAGTTCGGGCTCGTGACGATCCCCGTCCGGCTCTACCTGGCAACCGAGTCCAAGGGCATCAGCTTCAACATGCTCCATGCCAAGGACCTCTCCCGGATCCAGATGAAGACCTACTGTCCGGTCGACGACGAGGTCATCTCCCGGTCGGACACGGTCAAGGGCTTCGAGTACGCCCCCGGCCAGTACGTGGTGGTGACCGACGAGGACCTGGCCGCGGTGCCGCTCAAGACGGTCCGGGCGATCGAGATCGAGCTGTTCACTGCCGCCAACCCGGACAACGCCGCCGTGCGCTTCGTCAAGGGCGCCTACTACCTCGAGCCGGATCCAATCGGCCGCAAGGCGTTCTACCTGCTCCGCGAGGTCCTCGCCGACAAGCAGCTGACCGCGATCTGCAAGGTCGTGATCAAGGACCGCGAAGTCCTCGGAGCGATCGATCCGTTCAGCACGACGATGCTCCTGACCACGCTCCACTGGCCCGACGAGATCCGGAGCGTGGCCGAGCTGGACCTGCCCGACGAGCTGCCCGAGGCCAAGCCGGCCGAAAAGGCGATGGCCGAGCAGCTGATCGGGGCCATGACCGCCGAGTTCGATCCGGCCAGCTATCACGACGACTACCGCGAGGCGCTGCTCAAGCTGATCGAGGACAAGGTGGCCGGCCAGGAGACGGTCGAGCCGGTCGCGCCCGCCCCGGCGACGAACATCGTCGACCTGATGGCCGCCCTCGAGGCGAGCGTCAAGGCGGCGGTCGAGGCCCGCGGCCAGACCGCGCCGACGTCGGTCGATGCGGCCCGCAGCGCCAAGCACGACGCCAAGGAGGCCAAGGCGGCGGCGTCCGAGGCCGACCAGGCCGAGGCCCCGGCTCCGGCGAAGCGGCGCAAGTCCGCCTGACCCGGCGGCCTGAGCCGGCCGTGGCGCCGCGCGCCTGACGGCCAATCGGCGACCGATGCCCCTCGACGCCTATCGCCGCAAGCGCGACTTCTCGAAGACGGCCGAGCCGGCCGGCGAAGCCCTGCCGTCCATCGATCGGACCCTCGCCGGCCGGTTCGTGGTCGGCCGCCACCGCGCCACCCGCCTCCACTACGACCTGCGCCTGGAGATCGGCGGCGTCCTCGCCAGCTGGGCCGTGCCCAAGGGCCCCAGCCTCGACCCCGAGGTCCGCCGGATGGCGATCCACGTCGAGGACCATCCGATCGAATACCTCGACTTCGAGGGCACGATCCCGCGCGGCGAATACGGCGCCGGTGACGCGATCGTCTGGGACTGGGGGACGTACGAGCCCGAGGCGCCGACCCTCGACCCGCTCGCTTCGATCGCCGCCGGCGAGCTGAAGTTCCGGATCTTCGGCCAGAAGCTGCGCGGCCGGTTCACCCTGGTCCGAACGCGGGGCAGCGCCGGGTCGGCCAGCAAGCGTCGCGCCGGCCCCGCCGGAGCAGAGTCCGACCGGGACGGCGATCCCTGGCTGCTGATCCACAAGAAGGACGCCGACGCGGTCGCCGGCTGGGACGCCGAGGACCATCCCGCCTCGGTCCGGACCGGCCGCACGAACGACGAGGTCGCGGCCGGTCTGCCGGCCCGCTTCGACGCGTCACCGCCGGCCGCGCCCAAATCGCTCGAGGAGCTCGGTGCCGTGGCCGCGCCGTTTCCCGGGTTCATCGAGCCGATGCTGGCCACCCTCGCCACGAGCGCCTTCGACGATCCGGGCTGGCTGTTCGAGATCAAGTGGGACGGCTACCGGGTCGAGGCCGTCGTCCGCGACCGGACGGTCCGCCTGCACACCCGCAACGGCAAGGATGCGGCCACGTACTTCCCGGGCCTGCTCAGTCCGCCCGACTGGATCGACGCCCGCCAGGCGGTCGTCGACGGCGAAGTGGTGGCCCTCGACCCGGCCGGACGGCCGAGCTTCGGCCTGCTCCAGGAGCGCCTGGGCGTCCACTTCGGGAGCGGCACGCCGGGTCACCGGAGGTCCGCGGCCGGCTCGAAGCGTCCGTCAGACGTGAGCTCCCAGGCCTCCAGCGTCCCAGCCCCGCTGGTCTACCAGGCCTTCGACCTGCTCTACCTCGACGGGCTGTCGCTCCTGGGCCTGCCCCTCGAGGAGCGCAAGCGGCTCCTGCGCTCGGTCGTCCATGACGGACCTCATGTCCGCTACGCGCCTCACGTCGAAGGAGCCGGGAAGGCCTTCCTGGAGGCCGCCGCGCAGCAGGACCTCGAAGGCGTGATGGCCAAGGACCGCCGCTCGCGCTACGAGCCGGGGCGCCGGGTTGGGACCTGGCTGAAGCTCAAGATCCGGCCCGAGCAGGAGTTCGTCGTCGGCGGCTACCTGCCCGGCGAGGGCAACGCCCACGACCTTGGCAGCGTGATCGTCGGCTACTACGAGGACGGCGCACTGCGCTATGCCGGCCGAGTCGGGAGTGGCTTCGACGGCGCCACCCGGACCCGGCTCAAGGGGCTGCTCGACGCGGGGATCCGCCCGGATCCGCCGTTCGTTCCGGCGCCGCCCTCGGGACCGGACCTGCGCGGGGTGGTCTGGAGCGAGCCCGCGCTCGTGATCCGGGTTGCCTTCTCGAACTGGACCCGGGACGAGGTGATCCGCCAGCCGTCATTCAAGGGCGTTGAGCTTGACCGCGACCCGACCTCGGTCCACCGCGAACGGCCGATTGCCGGCCCGCCGGCAGCGGACCCGGTCGCCGCGACGCCGGCCCGGGCCGAGCCGGGGCTCGCGGACCGGGCCACGCCGGCCGAGCTCGAGGAGCTGGCCACCCTGCCGGCCAAGGCGACCTGGCGCGTGGGGGGCTTCGAGCTCAGCCTGACGAACCTCGACAAGGTCCTCTTCCCGGCTCGGGCAGCGCGGGACGGGAGTGGTCCCGACGGCGCGACCCCGGCCGAGGAGCCCGTGACCAAGCGTGACCTGGTCGCCTACCTCGTCCAGGTCGCCCCGACGCTCCTGCCGCACCTGGCGGAGCGGGCCCTCAACCTGCAGCGCTTCCCGGACGGTGCCGGCGGACCGGCCTTCTGGCAGAAGCAGATCCCGGCGACTGCTCCGGGCTGGCTGCGCCTGTGGCACGAGACGGGCGTCGAGGATCGGGCCGCCAACGACCACCTGGTCGCGGACCGGGTGGCCAGCCTGGCCTGGCTCGGCAACCAGGCGGCGTTCGAGTTC
>DATGGC010000173.1:0-3207 GCA_035308745.1 Candidatus Limnocylindrales bacterium
CGCATCACCAGGAAGTCGAGTACGCCTGCATCGAGGCGCCGATCGTCCAGGTCGCCGACGCGATCAGCGCGAGCCGGCCGGGCGCCCGCGGCGAGTCGATGGACACCTACGTCAAGCGCCTCGAAGACCTCCAGGCGATCGCCGAGAGCTTCGCCGGGGTCGAGCGCTCGTTCGCGGTGCAGGCCGGGCGCGAGGTCCGGATCCTGGTCCGGCCAGAGGAGATCGACGACCTGACCGCCAGCCGGCTGGCCCGCGACATCGTCAAGAAGATCGAGGACCAGCTGACCTACCCGGGCCAGATCAAGGTCACGGTCATACGCGAGACGCGCGCCGTGGAGTACGCGAAGTAAGCGAGCCGGGTCGGGTCCGCCTGGGCAACCCGGCCAACGGCGACGCGCCGCGTCCACCGGGGGCCTGCCGGGTCCTGATGATCGGCGACGTGATCGGCAAGCCGGGACGGCTCGCGGTCGAGGCGCTCCTGGGTGACCTGCGCGGATCGCGCGGGATCGACTTCGTGACCGCCAATGGCGAGAACCTGGCCGGCGGGATGGGCCTGACCGAGTCCACCGCCAAGCTCCTGTTCGCGGCGGGCGTCGACGTGATCACCTCGGGCAACCACATCTGGGACAAGCGCGAGATCTACCCCGAGCTGGAGCGCAACGACCGGATCCTGCGGCCCTTGAACTACGGCACCACGAACGTGCCCGGCCGGGGCTGGGCGATCCACGAGGCGCTCGATGGCAGCCAGGTCGCGGTGATCAACCTCCAGGGCCGGACGTACATGCAGCCGATCGACAACCCGTTCACCGAGGCCGACCGGCTGATCGACGAGGGGTCCGAGCCCCTGCCGCCGATCCGGCTCGTCGACTTCCATTGCGAGATCACCTCGGAGAAGAACGCCCTGGGCCTGCACCTCGACGGCCGGGTCAGCGTGGTCGTCGGGACCCACACCCACGTCGTGACCGGCGACGAGCGGATCCTGCCCGGCGGGACGGCGTACCAGACTGACCTGGGCATGACCGGGCCGGTCCACAGCGTGATCGGCTTCAACCCGGCCACCGTCCTGCCCCGCTTCATCAACGCCCTGCCGACCCGCTTCGAGGTGGGCGAGGGGCCAGTGGTGTTCAACGCCTGCCAGATCGATATCGACCCGGCCACCGGCCGCGCCCTGGCGATCGAGCGAATCCAGCAGCTCGTCGAGGTCTGACATGGACCAGGGTCGTGAGGGTCGGCGGGACCGCCATGACGAGCCGAGCGATCCGATCGTGCCCGACGGTCCGTCGCGGGTCGACCTGCACACCCACACCCTGCGTTCGGACGGCACCCTCGAGCCGCGCGATCTCGTCGACCAGGCGGCCGCTGCCGGGGTCGAGCTCCTGGCGATCACCGACCACGACAACCTGGCGGCGTACCGCGAGCTGACCGCGACCGGCGCGGCGCCGCTGCCTGGCGGCCTCACCGTGCTGCCCGGCGTCGAGATCAACTGCCTGACGGCCAACGCGCCGTGGGTCTTCGAGGGCGAGCTGCATATCCTTGGCTATGGCATCCAGCCCGACGACGAGGCGTTCGAAGCCCTGCTCCAGGGCCAGCGCGACAGCCGCCTGGTCCGCTTCGACCGGACCCTGGAGCTGCTCCGCCGGCAGGGGCTGTCAGTCGACGCGGCCGTCGAGGAGCTCGACCTCAGCTCGATCGAATCGCTCGGCCGGCCGACGGTAGCCCGGCTGATGATCGCCAGCGGCTACGCCACCTCCGTCGAGGATGCCTTCGCGCGCTTCCTGGCCCGTGGCCGGCCCGCCTACGTGCCCCGCGACGGGGTCGGCCCGGTCCGGGCGATCGGCGCGATCCGGGCCGCCGGCGGCCTTCCGGCGTTGGCCCACTTCGGCGAGGCGGCCAATCATGAGTCCCTGATCCGCGACCTCCAGGAGATCGGCCTGGGCGGGCTCGAGGTCTACTACCGCACGTTCGACCAGGCCAAGGTCGACTCGGTCGGCCGGGTGGCAGACGAGCTGGGCCTGGTCAAGACCGGCGGCAGCGACTTCCACGGCGACACGGGCTCGTACGCCGAGATTCATGCCTTCACGGCCGTGCCGGCCGTCGTCGGCGAGCGCCTCCAGAACGCCCTCGCGCGCCGGTCGCCGGAGGTCGGTGGGTGACCGACACCAGCGCGCCACGGTCGATGCGCGCCCTGCCGATGCTCGATGCCGCCCCACCGTCCCCCGGCGGACGGCTTGCCGCCCAGGCCGCCGATGTGCGGGTCGCCGAGTACCGGCCCGACGCGCCGGCGTTGCCGCGGTTCGCGATCTGGACCCTCGGCTGCCAGATGAACCGGAGCGATTCGGAGGAGATGGCCGGCCGGCTGCTGGGTGTCGGCTGTGACGAGGCGACCGGCTTCGAGGATGCCGACCTGATCGTGATCAATACCTGTGCGATCCGGGAAGCCGCCGAGCAGAAGGTGATCGGCCGGCAGGGCCAGCTGGCCAAGCTCAAGGCTGCCCGGCCCGGCCTGCGCGTCGTGCTGACCGGCTGCTCGGTCCGCGAGCCCGACCGGGCCGGCCTCCGCCGGCGCTATCCGGCGGTCGACCTGTTCCTGCGCCCGGACGAGGAGCCGGAGCTGATCGACCGGCTGGGGCTGGCGTCGGCCCAGGGCTCGATCGGAACGGCCACGACCACCAGGGTCGGGCGAACCGTCGTCGGCGCTGCCGACCACCTCGCGGCGAGCCGGGCCGCGGCCGTCTCGGGCAGCTCGATCCGGCGCGAGTCGGCGACCTCCGCCTGGCTGCCGATCGTGTACGGCTGCGACAAGACCTGTACCTACTGCATCGTGCCCTTCAGCCGCGGCCCCGAACGCAGCCGGCCGTTCGACGAGATCGTCGACGAGGCGCGCGACCTGGCTGCCGCGGGCTACCGCGAAGTCACGCTCCTGGGCCAGAACGTGAACAGCTACGGCCACGACCTGCCGATCGACGGGCGGTTCACCGGGATCGCCCCGGAACGCGTGGTCGGGCGCCACCAGGACCGCCACGGCCGGCCGGACCTGGCCGAGCTGCTGAGGGCGATCGACGCCATCCGGACGGCCGATGGCCGGCCGGCGATCCCGCGCCTGCGCTTCGTGACCTCGCATCCCTGGGACCTCTCCGATCGCCTGATCGCGGCGATGGCCGTCTGCCCGTCGGTCTGCGAGCACCTCCACCTGCCGGTCCAGTCGGG
>DATGGC010000174.1:0-2001 GCA_035308745.1 Candidatus Limnocylindrales bacterium
GGGGCCTGGTGTCCGACGACCTGCGCCACTTCGATCGGGCCGAGCCCGGCGAGGTGGACGCGATCGACGGTGCCGCGCTCGCCTTCCGGCGGGCCGATGTCGCGGAACGAGGCGTCCTGGACGAGCGCTTCCGGCTGGGGCTGAACCTCGATATCTGGTGGAGCCTGGTCCTCCGCGACGGGGGCGAGGAACAGCCCAACCGGCGGGCCGTGGCGATCGGCGAGGGGGCCGTCGTGCGCCATGAGCCGTTGCCCGACATGAGCGTCGACGGCGCCGAGCGGGACCGGCTGGCCCGGCGCAGCTTCTACCGCGTCCTTGATCGATTTGGCGCACGGCGCGACCTGCTGCTGAGCGGCGGGGTGCCCGGCGCCTGACCGGCTGATCGAGCCCCCGGCGGCGGGGCGGCAGGTACACTCGGGCCGATGACCCTCTTCCGGCGCCACGCGGGCACGCGACCGATCGCCATCCTCGTCGCCGGCCTGCTGCTCCTCGCCGGCTGCTCGCCGGCCGACTCTGCCGGGGCGCCAGCGAGCTCGGTGACGATCCTGGGCGGGGCCCCGGTGACCCTCGACCCGGCCGTCCAAGGCGACCTGGGCAGCGCCCAGATCACGGCCCAGCTGTTCGAATCGCTGACGGCCTTCGATGCCTCGCTGACTGTCGAGCCCGCCCTGGCCAGCGGCTGGGTGAGCAGTGACGGCGGCCGCACGATCACCTTCACCCTGCGACCGAACCTGGCGTTCTCGGACGGCAGGCCACTGACCTCGGCCGACGTCGTCCGGAGCTGGTTGCGCCTGATCGACCCGGCGCATCCCTCGCCGCTGGCCTCGCTCCTGGGCGAGATCCATGGTGCTACGGCCTACCTGGCGGGCAAGTCCACCGACCCCGCCTCGGTCGGATTGCGCGCCGCCGGCAACACGGTGATCGTCACGTTCGACCAGCCGGCCACGGACTTCCCGGCGCTCGTCTCAGGGCCATCGTTCGGGATCGTGCCGGCTTCGATCGACGATCCGGCCACGCTCAGCGCCGGTAGCTTTGTCGGCAGCGGCGCGTACGTCCTGGGCAAGCAGACCGATTCCGAGCTGACCTTCGACGCCAATCCGAAGTACTGGGCCGGGACGGCGCCGATCAGGACGGTCCACCTGCTCACCACGATCAACGGCCAGAGCCCGGTCGAGGCCTTCGAAGCCGGGACGGTGGATTACACGGGCATCGACCCGTCCGATGCGTCCTGGCTGCGCTACGACCGAACCCTGGGGCCGCAACTGCGGAGCGTGCCCTCGTTGAGCGTCACCTACTACGGCTTCGACGTGCGCCAGAAGCCGTTCGACGACCCGCGGGTCCGGCAGGCCTTCGCCGCGGCGGTCGACTGGACCCGGATCGTCAACCTGGCCAGCTCCGGCGACCTGACCGCCGCCACGAGCATGGTCCCGCCGGGCATTCCGGGCCGCTCGGCGACGGACTTCCTGCCCGCCTACGACCCGGCCAGTGCCCGCCAGGAGCTGGCCGCGGCCGGCTATCCCGGCGGGGCGGGCTTCCCGACCGTCACCCTCGTCTCGACGGACACGGGCTTTGACGCAGCGATCCTGGCCGACCTGCAGCGCAACCTGGGGATCACCCTGAAGTACGAGACGCTCGATTTCAACGACTACTTCGACCGCCTGGCCAGCGCCCCGCCGGCCTTCTGGACCCTCAGCTGGGTGGCTGACTACCCGGGCGCGAACGACTTCCTGGGCCTCCTGCTGGGCACCGGCAGCACGAACAACTACGGCCACTGGACCTCGGCCGACTTCGACGCGGCGATCGCCCGGGCCACGGCCGCGACGGACCCGGCCGGCGCGACCGCCGCCTTCGATGCGGCCCAGGCGATCGTGGAGCAGCAGGTGCCGGTCATCCCGGTTGCCTACGGGACCGGCTACGCGCTGTCCCGGAAGGGCCTCCTCGGCGCGGCGGACAACGGCCTGGGCATCCTCCGCTTCGCGAGCCTGGCGTGGGCGCCGTGAG
>DATGGC010000175.1:0-6289 GCA_035308745.1 Candidatus Limnocylindrales bacterium
TGACCGGGACCAAGGGCAAGACCACCACCTCGGCGCTGATCGCGCACCTGCTGGCCGCCGATCCCAGCCATCGGGTGATCCTGGGCGGCAACATCGGGCGGCCGCTCGTCGAGCGGCTGCTCGACCTGGGCCCGGCCGACCGGGTCGTCGTCGAGCTGTCGGAGCTGCAGCTGCCGACCCTCTCGCGGGGCACCCTCGTCGGGGTCTACACCAACGTCACCTCGGACCACCTCGATCGGCACGGCAGCGTGGCCGCCTACCGCCGGGTCAAGCGCCGGCTGGCCGAGCTGGTCGACCCGGACGGCGCCCTGGTCCTCAACGCCGATGATCCGACGGTTGCCGCCTATGCCGGCCTGGGCGGCGCGCCGGCCATCCTGTACCGTCTGGAGCGGCCGATGCCCGGCGGCGTCGGGATCGTCGACGACTGGATCGTGGCGGCCTCGGTCGAGCGCCTCGACCTGGCCGGCGGCGGGCTGGCCGCGACCGGACCCGGCGGCCGGATCCTGCCCCTTGGCGAGCTGCCGCTGCCCGGCCGCCACAACGTCTCGAACGCGATGGCGGCGATCTCGGTCGCCCTGCTCCTGGGCCTGGCGCCTGACGCCATCCGGGCGGCGAGCGCCACGTTCCCGGGTGTCGAGCATCGCCTCGAGCCGGCCGGTGAGCTCGACGGCGTGCGCTACGTCAACGATTCGCAGGGGACCCAGCCCGACGCCGTGATGGCCGCCCTGCGCGCCTATCCCGCCCCGATCGTGCTGATCGCAGGCGGCCGGGACAAGGGCGTCGACCTCTCGGAGCTGGCCCCGGTGGTCGCCCGGCGCGCCGCCGCGGCCGTCCTGATCGGCGAGAGCGGGCCCGAGCTCGAGCGCCGCTTCCGGGCGGCCGGCCTCCGACGGACCGAGCGAGCGGCGAGCCTCGAGGATGCCGTCGTCCGGGCCGATGCGATCGCCCGCGAGATCCGGGCCGGCCTGTCCGCCGGCCGGCCGGACGATCCCGACGGCGTACCAAGGGCGACGGTCCTCCTGAGCCCGGCTGCCGCCAGCTTCGACATGTTTGCCGACTACGAGGCCCGAGGCCGAGCCTTCAAGGCCGCCGTGGCCGCTCTCATGAGCGCCCAGAATCGCCGGCCCGACCCGATGGAGGAGCGATGAGCGTCGTTACCAGCCTGCTCAAGCCAACGGTCCGCAGCCGCCCGACGACGAGCAGGAGCACGCCCAACGTGGTCCGTCGCGAGACGCATGCGCCCGACTACGTGGTCCTCGTCGCGGTGGTGGCCCTGACCGCGATCGGGGTCCTGGTCGTGTACTCGTCGTCGGCGATGGCCTCGTACGCCGGCTCGGCGAACTCGTTCGCGGTCGTCGGGCCGCAGGTCGTGTGGGGCGCCCTGGGCCTGATCGCCCTGATGGTCATGATGCGCGTCGATTACCGCCGGCTGCGGCTGTTCTCGATCCCGCTGTACCTGCTCGCGATCGGCCTGCTGGTGCTCGTCTTCGTGCCCCAGTTCAACCGGGTGGTCGGCGGCTCGGCCCGCTTCCTGCAGATCGGCCCGCTGCCGGCGATCCATCCGGCCGAGGTGGCCAAGCTGGCCCTGGTCGTCTACCTCGCCCACTGGCTGGCCCGGCGGGGGACCGGGGTCCACGGCTTCTGGCAGGGCTTCGTGCCCTTCCTGGCGATCTACGTTCCGCTCGTCCTGCTGGTCGTCGCCGAGCCCGACCTGGGGACCGCCTCGGTGATCGCCTTCACCGGACTGCTGATGGTCTTCATCGCCGGCGCGAACCTGGCCCACCTGGCGGCGCTGGCCGGCCTGGGCGTGAGCGGGGTGGCCGCGTTCATGCTCCACGGCTACCAGCTCGAGCGGATCAAGATCTGGCTGAACCCCTGGCAGGACACGACCGGTGCCGGCTACCACGCGATCCAGGGCCTGCTGGCCCTGGGCCTGGGCGGGCTGTTCGGGGCCGGCCTGGGCCAGAGCCAGGTCGCGGGCGGGATCGCCCTGCCGAACGCCAGCAACGACTTCATCTTCGCCGTGATCGGCGAGGAGTTCGGGCTCGTGGGGGCGACCATCGTCATCGCCCTGTTCGTGATCCTGGCCTACCAGGGCGTCCGGATCTCGCTCGCCGCGCCGGACACGTTCGGGGCCCTGCTGGCCGCCGGGATCACCGCCTGGCTGTGCGTCCAGGCGTTCATCAACATCGCCGTGGTGGTGGCCCTGATCCCGATCACCGGGATCACCCTGCCGTTCATCAGCGCCGGCGGCTCGTCGCTGTCGATCAGCCTGGCCGCCGTCGGAATCCTGCTGTCGATCTCGCGCGAGACCGTGGAACGAGGCACCTTCAACGATGCGTCTGCTGATCGCGGGCGGCGGAACGGGCGGGCACATCTACCCCGCGCTGGCCGTCGCCCGGTCGCTTCGCGCTAGCTCCGCCGACCCGGAGATCGCCTGGCTCGGCGGCCGCCGCGGCCTCGAGGCTGCCCTGGTCCCGGCCGCCGGCATTCCCTTCCGGCGGCTGGCCGTCCGCTCCTTGCGGAGCACCGACCGCTCGGTCCACCTCGTCCTCGATCCCGCCCGGCTGGCCCTGTCGGTGCCCCAGGCGACGGCGATCCTGGCCCGCCGCCGCCCGGCGGCGATCTTCACCACCGGGGGCTACGCGGCGATCCCGGTGATCCTGGCCGCCAATGGCCTGCGGATCCCGGTGGTGATGTGGGACGGCAACGTGATCCCGGGCCGGAGCGTGCGGGCCACCGCCCGCCTGGTGGCGGCCGTCGCGGTCTCGAGCGCCGCCACCTGCGCCAGCCTGCACCTGCCCGCCGGGCGCTGCTACGAGACGGGCACCCCGATCCGGGAGCTGGACGGGATCGATCCGATCGCCGCCCGCGAGCGCTTCGGCGTGCCGGCCGGCGACCGGCTGCTGCTGATCTTCGGCGGCTCCCAGGCGGTCCGCCGCTTCAACGCGGCGGTCGCCGGCGCCCTGGGCCGGCTCGTCGAGCGGGTCCACGTCATCCACGTCACGGGCGACGCGGGCTACGCCGCCGCGCTGGCCGGGCGGGAGGCCCTGCCCGCCGCCGTCCGCGACCGGTATCGGCCCTATCCCTTCCTGCGCGCCGAGATGACCGACGCCCTCGTGGCGGCCGACCTGATCGTCGGCCGGGCCGGAAGCTCCACGCTGGCCGAGGCGACCGCCCTCGGCCGGCCCCTGGTCGTGGTGCCCTATCCCCACGCGGCCGGCCACCAGCGGGCGAATGCCCGGCCGCTGGTCGAGGCCGGGGCCGCCCGCCTGATCGAGGACGCCGACTTCGATGCCGACGCGCTGGTCGCCGCGGCCGGGATCCTCGACGACCCGGCCGCCCACAACGCGATGGCCGCCGCGTCGCGCGCCCTCGGTCGCCCGGCGGCCGCGGCGGCGGTCGCCGAGCTGGTCCTCGCGGCCGCCGAGCGGCGTGCCCTGCCCGAGCCTGCGGCGATCGTCCGGCTGGCCCGCGGCCAGGCACCGAGCCGCTGACGATGAGCGATGAGGCGACCTTCGACGCGCTTGCGCTGGGGACCGACATCCAGCGTCGGATCGGGGTCAAGACGTCCCGCGACGAGCCGCTGGCACGCTTCACGACCGTCCGCCTGGGCGGTCCGGCCGACCTGTTCGCCGTCGCCCACAATGCCTTCGAGCTGCGCAAGCTCGTCCAGTTCGCCCGATCCCGGGGGCTCACCCATACCGTCCTGGGGCGGGGCAGCAATGTCCTGATCGCCGATGCCGGGATCCGCGGCCTGGTGATCCAGGATCGAGCCGAGGGGATCGAGATCAACGAGGACCTCCTGGTCGCCGAGGCCGGCCTGCCGATGGCCCGGGCGGCCACCGCCAGCCAGCTGGCCGGCCTGTCCGGGCTCGAGTTCGGCCTGGCCATTCCGGGCACAGTCGGGGGCGCGGTGTGGGCCAATGCCGGCGCTCACGAATCGACGACCGCGGCGGTCCTGGTCGAGGCCCGGGTCCTGACCGCCGACGGCAGCGAGCGGCAGCTCAGCCCGGCCGAGCTGGAGCTCGGCTATCGCCACAGCCGCCTGAAGCAGGCCCAGCCAGCCGGCCCGCCCGAGGTCGTCCTGGGCGCGACGTTCCGCCTCGAGCCGGCCGCCGCCGGGGAGATCAAGGAGCGCCTCGAGGAGATCAAGCGCTGGCGCCAGGACCACCAGCCGCTGGGCACACCCAGCGCCGGCTCGTGGTTCCGCAACCCCCTGCCCGAATCGGCTGGCGCCCTGATCGACGCGGCCGGCCTCAAGGGCCTCCGAGTCGGCGGCGCCTCGGTCAGCGAGAAGCACGCCAACTTCCTGGTCAACGACCGGAAGGGGAGCGCCACCGACCTGCGCCGCCTGGCCGACCGGGTCCGGGCCGAGGTCGCCCAGCGTTCGGGCATCCGCCTCGTCGAGGAGGTCGTGTACCTCGGCGCCTGGGGCGATTGGCCCGCCGATGGGCAGCCGGTGGGGCTTCGATGAGCGACCGGATCCCGGTGGTCGTCGTCCTCGGGGGACCGTCGGCGGAGCACGACGTCTCGCTCGTGTCGGGCTCGGCCGTGGCCGCCGCCCTGGCCGCTGCCGGCCATCCCGTGGAGCGCGTCCTGATCGACCTCGATGGCGACTGGTGGTCGCTGCCCGGATCCACGAGCGGGCCCGCAAGCGGACCCGCCGGCGCCGGCCAGGCCCTGGCCCCGGCTGACTTCGATCGCCCGGCCGAGCTGGGCGCCGAAGGCCCGCTGTCGAGCGGCACCGTCCTCGAGCGGCTCCGTGCCCGGTCGCCCCGGCCGGTCGTCTTCATCGCGCTGCATGGACCATTTGGCGAGGACGGCACGATCCAGGCCCTGCTCGAGGCGGCCGACCTGCCGTACACCGGCTCGGGGGTTGCCGCCTCGGCCCTGGGCATGGACAAGGCCCTCTTCAAGCGAATGGTCCGCGGCCTCGGCCTGCCCGTCGTCGATTGGCGCGAGGTCAGCCGCTCGCGCTGGATCGGCGACCCGGCCGGCGTGCTGGCCGAGCTCGAGGCCTTCGCCGCGGGGATCGGCGATCCCCGCCTGATCGTCAAGCCGGCCCGCCTCGGCAGCTCCGTCGGGATGACCCTGGCCCATGACGCCACGGAGCGGCCGGCCGCCCTGGACGCCGCCTTCGAGCACGACAGCCGGGCCCTCGTGGAGCGCTTCGTCGCCGATCGCCGCGAGCTGGAGGTCGCGATCCTGGGCAACGACGGCGACCCGCTCGAGGAATACGGACCAGGCGAGATCCTGTCCGGCCACGAGTTCTACGACTACGCCGCGAAATACACGCCGGGCCTGTCCGAGACGTCGCCCAGCGCCGAGATCGATCCCCGCCTGCGGGCCACGATCCTCAAGATCGCCCGCGACGCGTACCGCGCGATCGGCGCCGAGGGCTTCGCCCGGCTCGACTTCCTGGTCGACGGCGACCGGCCCTACCTGTCCGAGATCAACACGATCCCGGGCTTCACCCCGATCAGCCTCTTCCCGGCGATGGCCGCCGCCGGGGGATACGACTTCGCGGCCCTCGCCGAGCGGATCGTCGAGCTCGGCCAGGCACGCTGGCAGGGCCGGGCCCGACGCCGGCTCGTGCCCGGGGACCTGCCACGGTGAGCCGCCTGCCGACCCGCCGAGCGAGCCAGCCCCGGGCGGGCCGGCCGATCCGGCGATCGTCCGCGGGCCTGTCGCGGACCCGGGCCCTGGCCGCCCTCGTGCTGGTCCTGACCGGCCTGTCGATCTACGGCGTCGGCGCGTCGCCGGTCTTCTCGTTCCATGCGCCGGTTGATCTCGAGGGCGCCACCTGGACCAGCCAGGCCGAGGTCGCCAACCTCCTGGCGATCAGCGATGGGACCAACCTGATCACCCTGCGCACCGATGACCTGGCCAGCCGCCTCGAGACGCTGCCCGCCGTCGAGTCGGCCTCGGTCCGGGTCGTCCTGCCCAACTCAGTGCGGGTCGAGCTGGTCGAGCGCCAGCCGATCCTGGTCTGGCAGACATCGAGCGGCCGGTTCCTGGTCGATGCGACCGGGCGGGCCTTCCTCGAGCTGGCCAGTGGCGCCGCCGCGCCCGGCGGCCTGCCCACGATCGCCGACAACCGGGCCGGTGACGCCGTCAGTGTGGGTGCCTCGATCGACCCCGTGGCCTTCGATGCGGCCACCCGGCTGGGCGCGCTCAAGCCGGCCGACCTGGGCTCGGCGGCGAATGGCCTGGTCGTCAGCCTGACCGACGACCAGGGCTTCACCCTGACCGCGCTCCCCAACCTGTGGACCGCCACCTTCGGCTT